>WHTS01000114.1:16350-18389 GCA_009377585.1 Betaproteobacteria bacterium | reverse complement strand
GCTTTCGTTCGACGCCTCGAAGTTCGAGGGCAAGACGCTCGCCATCGATGCGGCCTACGTCGACGATCGGCTCAAGGATCTCGCGCAAAGCGAGGACCTGGCGCGCTACGTTCTGTAGGTTCGGCGCACGTCGGTCATTCCCGCGCAGCAGCTGTGTAAAAGCGTTACGTCCTGGCGAATGACGACCTGCACGCGGGGATGAGCCGCCGAGAAGCGGCGGATCACGCCGGGCAGCACGTAGCGCGCGTGCGTATGCGTGGTGCCGACGACCAGCCGGCCCGTGTCCTGCAGCCCGAAATCCTCGCTGATCTTGTGCAGGCTGTGCGCGTCGTCGAGGATGCGGCGCGCGACGTTGAGGATCGAGCGGCCGGGGTCGGTCACGCCTACGATGCGGTTTCCCCGCCGCAGCAGGATCTCCACGTTGAGCTCCCGCTCGAGCGCTGCGAGCTGCTTGCTCACGCCCGGCTGCGAAGTATGCAGCGCGTTTGCGGCATGGGTGATGTTGAAGCCTGAATCGACGACTTCGCAGAGATAGCGCAGCTGGCGGAAGTTCATCGGCTACCATGAACGGCGCTTGCCGAGAAGCTGCAGATTCCCGTGGCCACCTCGCTCAACGGCAAAGGCACAATCCTCGACACCCATCCGCTCGCCGTCGGCGTGGTGGGAACGTACTCGCGCACGTGCGCCAATCGTACCGTCGGCGAGGCCGACCTCGTCTTCTACATCGGCAGCCATACCGGCGGCCAGGTGACGGCGCGCTGGCAGGTTCCCAAGCCCGGCAAGCCCGTCGTTCATCTCGACATCGACGCGCGCGAGATCGGCCGCAACTATCCGACTCGGATCGGCCTGCTGGGCGACGCGAAGACCGTGCTGGGGCAGATGCTCGCCACCGCGGGCAGTGGGGGCGTGGAACGGACTGCATGGCTCGGCGAGGTACGCGGGTTCGTCGAGGAGTGGCGCGTGTCGATCAGCGAGAACGCGAGCTCGGACGCGCCGTCACCGATCACCGCGCGTTCGCGCCGAAGACGTGGACGGGCGGGGCAGGCAGCGCACATTGACGTGCGCGCATGCCTTCGTTCCCGGCTTTGAAACGGACTCCGAACCCCGTACGCGGAAAGCGGGTTTCGACCCCGGCCGCGGTCCCGCCCACAGCAAGGAGGAGCACCATGAAGACGTGCAAATGGAAAGGCTGTTTGCTGGCCGCGGCGCTCGCGCTGCCGCTCGCCGCCGCGCAGGCCGCGGAAAAGTATCCCAACAAGCCGATCCGGCTCATCGCGTTGAGCTCGCCGGGCTCGGGGCCCGACGTGGTCGGGCGCCTCATCGGCGCCAGGTTCAACGAATCGATGGGGCAGCAAGTCGTCGTCGACACGCGCCCGGGCGCGACCGGCATCATCGGCGCCGAGATCGCGGCCAACGCGGCCGCGGCAGCGCAAAGGCGGAACGTGGGACCGGGGCGGCGCCAGCGCCATCTCCTCGCCGGTTCACAAATCGGAAACGGTCGACTACGGCATCCTGCTGCACGGCGAGCGGGTTCTGCTGCTCGACGACGGCGAATACGTGATGCGCCCCGGCGACGTGGTGGTCCAGCTTGGCAACTGGCACGGCTGGCAGAATCCGGGAATCGAGAGCCTCATGGCCTTCGTCATGATGGGTGCGAAGTTCGACCCGCCCGGGACGAAGCCCGTGCCGCTCCGGCCCGCGCCGCCGCCGCCCGGCGTGCGACCCGTGCGCCGCATCGTCAGCATCGACGACGAGAACGGCAAGTCGATCGCGCTGTGCGATGCGCCCGCGCCCGACGTGCTTACCGACCCCGCGCGGCCGGGATTTTCGTGCACCCGCATCTGGGTCACGGATTCCACGCCCGCCGCGATCCGCGCCGGCGTCGATACCGCCCGCGGGCGGCAGCGTCTCGAGCCGCCGCCCGGCGGCTCGGTATGCCGCGTCCTGAGTCTTCCCCCCGACGATACCTTTCGCGCCAGGGTGGGCGAGAAGGAGGTGCGCGCCTATTTCGAAAGCGCCGGATTACCCGGGGCATCGCT
>WHTS01000114.1:8738-16332 GCA_009377585.1 Betaproteobacteria bacterium | reverse complement strand
GCATCGCTACATGCAGAAGACCGCGACGCTGGATCTTTGCATGGTGCTCGAGGGCGAGGTCACGCTCGTGCTCGACACCACCGAAGTGCGCCTCAAGGCAGGCGACACCGTCGTGCAGCGCGGCACGAGCCACGCGTGGAGCAACCAGGGGAATGAAACCTGCCTGCTTGCGATTTCGTCGCACGACGCAAGGCGTTGAGAACGCCGCCGCAGCAAATGCCTCGCCCTGACTCAGGAGATGATATGACCAGCAGCATCCGTCATGCCGCCCCGGCGGCGCGCCGGGGAGCCCGGCTCGCGGCGATGTCCGCCATCGTTTGCGTGCTGCCCGCCGCGCACGCGGACCGCTTCCCGGAGCGTCCGGTGCGCATCATTGCCGCGAGCGCCCCGGGCTCGGGCCTGACGTCGTCTCGCGACTGCTCGGCCACCAGCTCGGCGATCTGCTCGGCCAGCAGGTCATCATCGAGAACCGCCCCGGCGCCGGCGGCAATATCGGCGCCGAGGTGGCCCGGCAGGCCGATCCCGACGGGTACTCGGCGCCGAGGTCGCGAGATGGGGCAAGGCGGTGCGGGCCTCCGGCGCGCGGGTGGAGTAGCGGCGTAATCCGTGCGGTGCTGCGCGTGCCGCGCGCAGGGCGATTCCGGTCTTCGTGTCGACGATGGACGGTCCCGGGGACTCGCAGTGTTTCAAACTGGACCTGTTTCACGAAAGTTGCTTCACAGGAGGATGCTGTCGGAATTGTGGCGCGACGAAGCCGCGATCGCGGCTCACCACAACCCAACCGGGTCATTCGCACGCCTGGCAGGAACCGCAGCGGCGGCATCAACGCGGCGCCATCAACGCGGCGCCACCAGCACCGGCGCGGCACCGAGCGACTGGCCGATTTGTTCGGCCGCCGCAAGCGCGCCGTCGCGGCTCGCATACGGTCCGGCGTGGACGCGATGCAGGCTGCCCGAGCTGACGATCGACAGATTCGCATCGAATGCGGCGAGCATGACACGCATGCGCTCCACGAAGCGCTCGGCGTTGTCGCGCAGCGAGAACGCGCCAAGCTGGACGTAGAAGCCGTTTGCCTGCGAGCCGAAAGCCGGCTCGGGCGACAGGGTTTCCACCGCTGCCTCGGAAGGTGACGGCATCGCTTCCGGCGCGGCTTCGACCGTAATGGCGGCAGGCGGCGCCGGCTCCGACCCGGGCACGATCGCCTCCACCTCCACCCGACCCGAGCCGTTACGGACGATGTCGAGCCTGTGCGCGGCCGCGTAGGACAGGTCGATCACGCGCCTTTCGAGAAACGGTCCGCGGTCGTTGATGCGCACGACCACCGAACGCCCGTTGTCGAGGTTCGTGACCCGCGCATAGCTGGGAATCGGCAACACGGGGTGTGCGCCGGTCATGGCGTACATGTCGTAGATCTCGCCCGATGCCGTACGCTTCCCGTGATAGCGCCGGCCATACCAGGTGGCGATCCCGCGCGCGCGATACGGCGCGAGTTGCGTCATCGGGGTGTAGCTGCGTCCCATCGCGGTGTAGGGTCGGGCGGTGCCGCGTACGAGCGGCTCAAGGCGAGGCACCGCGTCGGGGATCTGGTTCAGATTGGCCGGCGGATTGTCGCCGGGTCCGTCGTCGAGATAGTAGCCGCCGCCGCGCTTGCCCGAATCCGGCGGCCGATCGCCGGAGCGGCCGGAGAACGTGCCGCAGCCGCTCAGCGTGAGCGCGCAGCACAGCGCGGCGAGTCGCCATGAGAGGCGTGTTCGTAGGCGCGCTGGGAGCCGAGGCCTTTGCGCCCCGGCGCAGTCTATCGGCGCTCCGGTGCAGTCGATCGTTCGGCAGGCAGGAAAAGGGAGGCTCACGTCTGCACCAGTTTGCGATGGGTCTGGATACTCATCAGGATGCCGAAGCCCAGGCATACCGTCACCAGGGAGGTGCCGCCGTAGCTGATCAGCGGCAACGGCACGCCGACGACCGGAAGGATGCCGCTCACCATGCCCATGTTGACGAAGGCGTAGGTGAAGAATCCGAGCGTGACGGCGCCGGCAAGCAGGCGCGAGAAGGTGGTCGGGGCGTTGGCCGTGATCACCAGTCCGCGCCCGATCAGGGCGAGGAACAGCAGCACCAGGATAATGTTTCCGGTGAGCCCGAACTCCTCGGAGTAGACGGCGAAGATGAAGTCGGTGGTGCGCTCCGGAAGAAAATCGAGATGGCTCTGGGTGCCGTGGAGCCAGCCTTTTCCCGCCAGCCCGCCCGAGCCGACCGCGATGGTCGACTGGATGGTGTGGTAGCCCGCCCCGAGCGGATCCTGCGAGGGATCGAGCAGGGTGAGGATGCGCTGGCGCTGATAGCCGTGCATCAGGTTCCAGACGACCGGCCCGGCCGCCAGCGCGGCCAGTGCGAGCGTGCCGATGACGCGCCATGAGAGCCCCGCCAGGAACAGCACGTAGAACCCGCTCGCGGCGATCAGTATGGCGGTGCCCAGGTCGGGCTGGCGCAAGATGAGCCCGGCCGGCAGGGCGACGATGATGGTGGCGATCGCGTAGTGATGCAGGCGCCGGTCGCCCTCGAAGCGATGGAAATACCAGGCGAGCATCATCGGCACCGCGATCTTCATGAGCTCGGAGGGCTGGATGCGGGTGATGCCGATGTTGAGCCAGCGGCGCGCGCCGTTGGTCACTTCCCCGAACAGCGCCACGCCGATCAGCAGGAATAGCCCGAACAGGTATGCCGGCACGGCGATGCGCATGAGGTGATTCGGCGGCACCTTCGCCGCCATCCACATGATCGCGAACGCCACCCCGATGTTGAGCAACTGGCCGCTCACGCGCGCCATGCTCTCGTTGGAGGCGCTGTAGAGGACGGCGATGCCGATGCCGAGCAGCAGCCCCAGCATGCCGAGCAGCGGCCCGTCGACGTTCGCGGTCGCGATGCCGAGCGCACGGCGCACGATGATCATGAGTGCTGTCCGTCGCTACGGTGGCGTGTGGCGCCGGAATTTTCCCGCCTTCCCATCAATCCCCCTGCTCCTCGCCCACGACCGGCTTGGGCTGCATGCCATCGGGTAGCTTGCCGAGCAGCCAATAGTCGAGCACGGTGCGCGCGATCGGCGCCGCCGCCGAGCTGCCGTGCCCGCCGTTCTCCACCAGCACCGCCAGCGCGATGGTTGGATTTTCCGCCGGCGCATAGGCGATGAACCAGGCGTGATCGCGATGCCGTTCCTGAACCTGGCTCTCGTTGTAGCTCTCGCCCTGCTTGATCGCGACCACCTGCGCCGTTCCGGTTTTGCCCGCGAACGAGTACGGCGCGCCCTTGCCGGCCTGCGCAGCCGTGCCGCCGGGACGGGTGACGTCCACCAGCGCCGCGCGCACCTGTTGCAAATGTTCGGGCTTGATGGCGATCGAGCGCACCAGCTCGCTTCCCATCGGTTTGAGCGTGCGGCTGCGCACGTCCTGGATGTGGCTCGCCAGCTGCGGCCGGTACACCTTGCCGTTGGCCGCCAGCACGGCCATGGCGTGGGCGAGCTGCAACGGCGTGGCGATGTTGTACCCCTGGCCGATCCCCACCGACACGGTGTCGCCCGCGTACCACTTCTGCCGGAAGCGGCGCATCTTCCACTGCGACGAGGGCAGGATGCCGGGCATCTCGCCGGGAAGATCGATCCCGGTCTTCCTGCCCAGGCCGAACTGGCCGACGTAGTCGTGGATCGCATCGATCCCCAGATCGGTGGCGAGCCCGTAGTAGTAGGTGTCGCACGAGATGACCAGCGAGCGGTGCAGATCGACCGCGCCGTGGCCGCCTTTCTTCCAATCGCGGTATTGGTGGCTCAACCCGGGCAGCGTGTAGAAGCCGGGATCGCTGATCGTGAACTCCGGAGTGCGCTTGCCCAGGGCGAGCCCGGCGAGGGCCATGAACGGCTTGAACGTCGAGCCCGGCGGATATTGCCCCTGCAATGCGCGGTTGGTCATCGGCCGGTCGATCGATTTGTTGAGCGCCTCCCAGCTCTGCGAGTCGATGCCGTCGACGAACAGGTTGGGATCGAACCCCGGCTTGCTGACGAAGGCCAGCACTGCGCCGCTGTTGGGCTCGATGGCGACCAGCGCGCCACGGCGCTCGCCGAAGGCCTGCCAGGCGATCTCCTGCAGCTTGAGATCGAGCGAGAGCACCAGGTTGTCGCCCGAGGCGGGCGGTGTGCGCGAGAGCGTGCGTACCGCGCGCCCGCCTGCATCGACCTCGACCTGCTCGAATCCCGTGGTCCCGTGCAGCCTCGTTTCGTACTCTTGTTCCAGCCCGGTCTTGCCGATGTGATCGGTGCCGCGATAGTTCGCGGTCTGACCCGAAGCTTCGAGCGCCTCCACTTCCTTGCTGTTGATGCGCCCGATGTAGCCGACGATATGCGCCGTGAGGTCGCGGTGCGGGTACTGCCGGAACAGGCGCGCCTTGATCTCCACGCCCGGAAAGCGGTAGCGGTTGACCGAAAAGCGCGCCACCTCCTCGTCGCTCAGGCGGCTGCGAATCGGCAGGCTCTCGAAGTTCTTGCTCTCGTCGAGCAGCTTGCGAAAGCGCTTGCGGTCCTTGGGCGCGATGTCGACCACGGTTGCAAGCTCGTCGATCAGGGCGTCGAGGTTCTGTACCTTGGCCGGCGTGATCTCGAGCGTGTAGGCCGAATAGTTGTGTGCCAGCTCGACGCCGTTGCGATCGAGAATGAGTCCGCGATTGGGCACTACGGGTGCAATCGAAATCCGATTCGACTCGGCCAGCGTGTCGTAGTGCGCGTGCTGAAACACCTGCAGATGGACGAACCGGCCCACCAGCACCAGGAACATCGCGCTCACGATCAGTGCGGCGATCAGGAGCCGGCCGCGGAAGCGGTGAATCTCCAGGGGTGCATTCGGGATCTCGGCGACCGGCATGGCTAGACCCGATCCGGATTGGCCTTCGGCAGCCGCGGCAGACGGAACAACGCCGACAGCGGAATCCACACCAGCGCGCCGATGACGGGACCGAGCAGGTGCGTGGGCGCCGGCAGCTGGTCTCCCGCGAGCAGGCGCACCGCGATCATCAGCAATTCTCCCACGAGCAGCAACGGCAGGATGTGCAGGCTCTGTCCGACGAGGCTGAAATTGAGCACCCGCCGATGGAGCGCGATGGCCGCGAACAGCAGCACCACGTAGGCGAGCGCATGCTGGCCCAGCAGGCTCGCATCGGCCATGTCGACCGCGAGACCCAGCAGGAAGGCAACCGAGAAGCCGACGCGCCGCGGCTGATGGATGCCCCAATACACCAGCACCAGGGCGCAGAAATCCGGCCGCAGCTCGAGCACGTCGAGCGGCAGCGGCACGAGATTCACCGCCAGCGCGCCGAGCATGGTGACGACGATGAGCCCGGTCGTCACGGGCAGCAGGATCTGCTGGGGACCGGCCGGCATCAGGATGCGCCTCGCCGTGACTTCTTGCGCTCGGGCGGCGCTTTGGGCGTCGGGGCCGGTCGCTCGGGCAGCTCGCGCACCCTGTTCAGAATCAGCACGTAGCCGCGGCGATCGACGCCGCTCAACGGTTCGCAGGTGATGCGGGCGAACGCCATGGTGGCGTTGCGCTCGATGTCGATGACTTTGGCGACCGGCAGGCCCGACGGATAGATCCCGTCCATCCCTGAGGTGACCAGCGTGTCGCCCACCTGAACATCGGCGTTCACCGGCATGAAGCGCAAATCGAGCGTGCCTTCGCGGCCGTTGCCGAACACGATCGCACGCAGTCCGCTGCGCAGGTTCTGAACGGGCACTGCCTGGTTCTTGTCGGTGATCTGTGTCACTTCGGCGAGGAACGGGTACGCCCGCGTCACCTGGCCGATTACGCCGGCGTTGTCGATCACCGCGGCGCCGGCATTCACCTTGTCCTCGATCCCCTTGTCGATGACGAACTTGCGGCTGAACGGATCACGGGCGCCGTAGAGAATCTCGGCCATGACCGAGGCGGGCTCGATCCGTTCTCGCGCCTGCAGCAGTGCGCGCAGCTCCGTGTTCTCCCGCTCGAGCGCCTGCGCGTGATCGAGCCGATACGCATTGGCGAGCGCTTCGGTCCGAAGGCGCTCGTTGTCGGCTGCGAGCTCGACGCGGTTGGAGAAGAAATCGCTCACGCGCCCGGCGATGGCCACCGGCGCCGTCACGAGCTGCTGCAAGGGATAGAGCACAACGGAAAGCGTCTGCCGGGCGGGCTCGAGATACTTGAAGCGTGCATCCAACACCATGATCGCCACGGACAGAAAGGCGAAGACACCGAGCCGGAACGCCGGTGACGGACCGCGCTTGAAGAAGGGCGGCGGGGTGGCTTCCATGGCGCTATCGGATGCGACTATTCGCGGTTGCTACGGTCTACTGCCACCTCGCGGATGTCGGCTGGTCGCGCCGCGGCTCGCGGGCAAACGCCTGCCACGGCAAGCATACGGCCGTCTGCCTCAATCATTGATGAAAAGAAAGCCCATCTTGTCCATCAATTCGAGCGCCTTGCCCGATCCGCGCACCACGCAGGTCAGCGGATCATCTGCCACCACCACGGGAAGACCCGTCTCCTCCATGAGCAGACGGTCGATGTCGCGCAGCAGCGCGCCGCCGCCGGTGAGCACCATGCCCTTATCCGCGATGTCGGCGGCGAGCTCCGGCGGGCACTGCTCCAGCGCCGTCTTGACCGCGCTCACGATGCTGTTCAGGGGCTCGGTCAACGCCTCCAGGATCTCGTTGGAGGAAATGGTGAAGCTTCGCGGGATGCCCTCTGCGAGGTTGCGCCCCTTCACTTCCTTCTCGCGCACTTCCGAGCCGGGAAAGGCCGAACCGATGTCCTTCTTGATCAGCTCGGCCGTGGTCTCGCCGATCAGCATGCCGTAGTTGCGGCGGATGTAGTTGATGATGGATTCGTCGAACTTGTCGCCGCCGACCCGCACCGAGCCCGCGTAGACCAGCCCGCCGAGCGATATGACGCCAACCTCGGTCGTGCCGCCGCCGATATCGACCACCATGGAGCCGGTGGCGTCGCTCACCGGCAGGCCCGCGCCGATCGCCGCCGCCATCGGCTCCTCGATCAGGTAGACCTTGCTCGCGCCCGCGCCTTCGGCCGACTCGCGGATGGCGCGCCGCTCCACCTGAGTCGAGCCGCAAGGCACGCAAATGATGATGCGCGGGCTGGGCTTGAAGACGCGCGAATCGAGCACTTTCTTGATGAAGTGCTTGAGCATCTGCTCGGTGACGGTGAAGTCGGCAATGACACCGTCCTTCATCGGCCGGATCGCGATGATGTTGTGCGGGGTTCGCCCGAGCATCGCCTTGGCCGCCAAACCGACTTCCTGGATCAGCCGCTTGCCGTTCGCGCCGCCTTCCTGGCGGATGGCGACGACCGAGGGCTCGTCCAGCACGATGCCCTTGCCACGAACGAAAATGAGAGTGTTGGCGGTGCCGAGATCGATAGCGAGGTCGTCGTAGAAATAGGTGGACAGGAATCCGAACATAGACGGTGGCTCCCCGGGGGAGCGCGCAGAAATGCGACCTTGAAGGCGAATAAAACATGATACCGCATTGCATTGCACGAAGCGACACGCAAGCACCATGAAAGCACGC
>WHTS01000114.1:0-8242 GCA_009377585.1 Betaproteobacteria bacterium | reverse complement strand
CGCATCCGGCGTCACAACTCGCGCCTGAACGCAGTCATCACCCTCGACGAGGCGCGTAGCCTTGCCGTCGCTCGCGCCGCGGACGAGCGCATTGCCCGGGGCGCCGCGGGGCCGCTCACCGGCATTCCGATCCTGCACAAGGACATCTTTTGCGCCAACGGCTGGCGGACCACCTGCGGCTCGCGCATGCTGGAGAATTTCGTCGCGCCCTACGATGCGCACGTGGTGTCCCGGCTGGAGGCCGCCGGTACGGTCAGCCTCGGCAAGACCAACATGGACGAGTTCGCGATGGGCTCGTCGAACGAAACCTCCTGGTTCGGCCCGGTGCGCAATCCCTGGCGCGCCAGCGCAGTTCCCGGCGGCAGCTCCGGCGGCTCGGCGGCAGCGGTGGCCGCGCGGCTGGCGCTCGCCGCGACCGGGACCGATACCGGCGGCTCGATCCGGCAGCCCGCAGCGCTCTCGGGGGTGTGCGGGCTCAAGCCCACCTACGGCGTCGCCTCGCGCTTCGGCATGATCGCGTTCGCTTCCAGCCTGGACCAGGCCGGGCCGATCGCGACCAGCGCCCACGACCTGGCCCTCATGTTGAACGCCATGGCAGGGTTCGATCCGCGCGATTCGACCAGCCTCGAGCGCGCGACCGAAGACTATGCCCGCGAGCTCGAACGCCCGCTCGAGGGGCTGCGCATCGGCTTGCCGAAGGAATTCTTCGGCGAGGGCGTACAACCCGGCGTCGCGGCAGCGATCGAGGCGGCGATCGCGGAGTACCGGCGCCTGGGTGCGACCACGGCCGAGCTGAGCCTGCCCAACATGCGCCTGTCGATTCCGGTGTACTACGTGCTCGCGCCGGCCGAGGCATCGAGCAATCTCGCCCGCTACGACGGCGTGCGTTACGGCTATCGTGCGAGCGCTTTCGACGACTTGATCGACATGTACGAGCGCACCCGTGCCGAGGGCTTCGGCGCGGAGGTGAAGCGCCGCATCATGATCGGCACTTACGTCCTTTCGCATGGCTACTACGATGCCTATTACCTCAAGGCGCAGAAGATCCGGCGCCTGATTGCAGCCGATTTCGCGGCAGCGTTCGAGAAATGCGACGTGATCATGGGACCGACCAGTCCCACCACGGCGTTCGAGCTGGGCAGCCGCACCAGCGACCCGGTGCAGATGTATCTGTCGGACATCTACACCATCGCGGTCAATCTCGCCGGCCTGCCCGGGCTATCGATCCCGGCGGGCTTCGATGCGGCCGGGTTGCCTGTGGGGCTGCAGTCGATCGGCAACTACTTCGCCGAGGCGCGCCTGCTCAACGTCGCGCACCAGTACCAGCGTGCGACCGATTGGCACCGGCGTTTGCCGGCGGGCTTTGCCGACTGAGCGTTCGAGGAAAGGCAATCATGCAATGGGAAACCGTCATCGGGCTGGAAACCCACGTGCAGCTCTCGACGCGCTCGAAGATTTTCTCGGGCGCATCCACCGCGTTCGGCGCCGAGCCCAACACCCAGGCGTGCGAGATCGACGTGGCGCTGCCGGGCGTGCTGCCCGTGCTCAATGCGGCCGCGGTGGTGAAGGCGGTGCGCTTCGGTTTCGCCGTGGACGCAACCGTGAACCGGCGTTCGGTGTTCGCGCGCAAGAACTACTTCTATCCCGATCTGCCGAAGGGCTACCAGATCAGCCAGTACGAGATTCCGGTCGTGCAGCACGGCCATCTGCAGATCGTGCTCGGCGAGAGCACCAAGACCGTCCGGCTCACGCGCGCGCACCTGGAAGAGGATGCCGGCAAGTCGCTGCACGAAGATTTTCACGACATGAGCGCAATCGACTTGAACCGCGCCGGCACGCCGCTGCTCGAGATCGTCTCGGAGCCCGACATGCGCAGCGCGGCCGAGGCGGTCGCTTATGGCAAGACCTTGCACGCCCTGGTGCGCTGGCTCGACATCTGCGACGGCAACATGCAGGAAGGCTCGTTTCGCATGGACGCCAACGTGTCGGTGCGCCCCGCCGGCACGACCGACCTGGGCACGCGCTGCGAGATCAAGAACCTCAATTCGTTCCGCTTCCTGGAGCGGGCGATCGAGTACGAGGCGCGGCGCCAGGTCGAGATCCTGGAAGACGGCGGAACGATCCGCCAGGAGACGCGCTCGTTCGATCCCGAGCGCGACGAAACGCGCACCATGCGCAGCAAGGAGGACGCGCACGACTACCGCTACTTCCCCGACCCCGATCTGCTGCCGCTCGAGATCGGCGCCGATTCGCTGGCCGAGATCGCGCAATCGATGCCCGAGCTGCCGGACGCCAAGCGCAACCGCTTCGTCGCTGCATTCGGCTTGACGCCCTACGACGCCGGTTTGCTGACGGCATCGCGCGAGCTCGCGCAGTATTACGAGGCGGCCTCGGATGGCCTGTCGGGTTCGGCTCCGAAGCTCGTGGCCAACTGGATGACCGGCGCCTTGGCGGCCCGGTTGAACGAAGCGGGCTGCGATATCACGCAAAGCAGGGTCGCTCCGGGGCAGCTGCGCGTGCTGGTCGAGCGCGTGGCCGACGGAACCCTTTCGGGCAAGATGGCGCGCGAGGTGTTCGAGGCGCTGTGGGCGGGCGAGGGTGAAGTCGATGCGATCATCGAGCGGCGTGGGCTGCGCCAGATCTCGGACAGCTCCGAGCTGGACAAGCTCGCCGGCGAGGTGCTGGCGCAGAACGCCGCGCAGGTGGCGGACTACCGGGCCGGGAAGGCGAAAGCGTTCAACGCCCTGGTGGGTCAGGTGATGAAGGCCAGCAAGGGCAAGGCAAATCCGCAGCAGGTGAATGAGATTCTGCGGCGGAAACTGGATGCGCCCGGCTAGACATCGCTCGTGCCGCAACTGCCGTGCGTGGGATGGCCCAACTCCGTCGTTCCCGTGAAAACGGGAACCCAGAGATAGATCCCTGGATTCCCGCCTGCGCGGGAATGACCGTAACCCTATTTCTTGGCAGGCGTCTGGGCCGCGGTGGCTGCCGTGCCTGCCGCCTGCTCCTCGCGCAGCTCCTGATAGCGTTTCTTGAGCACTTCGTACTTCGCCCGGGTGGCAAGAGTTTCCTGGTGGTGGCGCTCGATCTCGTCGCGGAGCACTTTCATCTGCGCTTGATTGCGCTGAGTGTCTTCCTGCACGGACTCGGGCGGCGGCTTCTTGCGCTTGGCGTAAAGATCCAGGCGCCTGCGATCCTCGGCGATGCGCTCGCTCATCGAGCGCTCCTGCCCGCGCAGGTTGGCGATGATCGCATCGAGCGCCTGCACCTCGCGGTCGCGCTTCATGTCGATTTCCTGCACGCTGGTAAACGACAGCAGCAACGCGTTGTCCTTCCTGCGCTGCTCGACCGCCTTGAGGTCCTCCTGCTTTTTGCGCGCCGACTCCTCTTCCTGCGCCTTCTTCTGCTCGGCGCTCATGCCCGGTTCGATTTTCTTGATGATCACCCCGCGGTTGGTCATCTGCACCGCGCTCTTGTCCCGGTCGCTCGGCGGCTTGTCGCTGTACTGGACGCGTCCTTTGTCGTCGACCCACTTATACAAGGCCGCATGGCCGACGCTCAACGCGAGGCTCATGACAACGGCGGCGGCCGCCCGCTCAGCGCGCATGGACGGTGGTTCCGAAACGGCTGCTATAACTCAGTACGGCTTGCAGATGCGAAGCGTAGCTCGGCTCCGCGCGTACGAACTCCACCAGATCGTCGAGGGTCGCAATGCTGACGACCGGAATGCCGTACGCCTGCTCCACTTCCTGGGTTGCCGACAGTGCTGCGGCTCCGCGCTCCATCCGATCGAGCGCGATCGCAACGGCGCAGGGCGTTGCATGATGGGCGCGAATGATGCCGACCGACTCGCGCACCGACGTTCCGGCCGAGATCACGTCGTCCACGATCAGGACACGGCCTGCGAGCGGCGCCCCGATCACCGTGCCGCCCTCGCCGTGATCCTTCGCTTCCTTGCGGTTGAAGCAGAATGCAACGTCGCGCCCGCGCGATGCGAGCGACATCGCCACCCCGGCGGCGAGCG
This sequence comes from Betaproteobacteria bacterium, assembly GCA_009377585.1. NCBI lineage: Bacteria > Pseudomonadati > Pseudomonadota > Betaproteobacteria > Betaproteobacteria bacterium. The sequence goes on along the minus strand of WHTS01000114.1, from coordinate 4,218 downwards.
GTATGCCCTTGTAGGCGGAGCCGAACAACATGTCGTACTCGACGCCGGCCGCGGCAATGGCTTTCGCGTAGAATTCGCACAGGCGCGCCAGCGCCGCGCCGCTCGCGAACATTCCGGCATTGAAGAAGTAGGGCGACGTGCGTCCCGCTTTGGTGACGAACTCACCGAACAGCAGGGCCCGCTGCGAGGCTGCGAAGCGAAAGAAATCCTTCCTGAAATCAGTCATCTGTCCACCCCGACCTATGTTACGCGCAATCACCTTGAATCTCAACGGAGTTCGCTCGGCGGCGGCCAAGGGCGCGTTCGCCTGGCTCGCTCGTAGCCGCGCCGATGTCATATGCGTGCAGGAGTTGAAGGCGCAGGAGTGCGATCTCGATGCGCAGATCGTGAAGTTCCGGTTCATGGAGCGCTTCTTCCCGCATCTCGCCCGGCTGCGTGCCTGCGGGCGCGAGGTTTTGCTGTGCGGCGACTGGAACATCGCGCACCGCGAGATCGACCTCAAGAACTGGCGCGCCAACCGGAAGAACTCCGGGTTCCTGCCCGAAGAGCGCGCCTGGCTCACGCGCGTGTTCGACGAGCTGGGATTCGTCGATGTGTTTAGGCGCCTCGATCCACGCCCCGAGCGCTACACCTGGTGGTCGAGCCGTGGCGAAGCCTGGGCCAAGAACGTAGGGTGGCGCGGATCGACTACCAGATCGCGACGCCGGGCCTGGCCGCGTGCGCTCGCGCAGCGGCAATCTACACGCGCAAGCGTTTCTCCGACCATGCGCCGCTGACGATCGATTTCGATCATGCCTGTTGACGCCGGTTGTCCCCGGTCGCTCGCCTCCGGAAAACCCGCTTGAGCGACGCAGGGCAGCCAACCGGCGAGGCCGCGGGCCAGCCAGTGCGAGCGTCCTGGACGCAAACGCTGCGGGCCGTCTTCAGCGTCCGGATGCTGATCGCGGCGCTGATGGGGTTCGCGTCGGGTCTACCGCTGCTGCTGACCGGTTCGGTGCTGCAGGCATGGTTGCGCGACGGCGGCGTCGATCTCGCCCGCATCGGCCTGTTCGCCCTGGTAGGTCTGCCCTACACGCTCAAGTTCCTCTGGTCGCCGCTGTTCGACCGCTATGCGCTGCCGGTTCTCGGCCGGCGTCGGGGCTGGCTCGTGGTCACGCAGGCGGCGCTGGCGGCGGCGCTGGTCGCGCTCAGCTACGCCAACCCGACGTCCGATGATCTGGTCGCGGTTTCGGTCGCCGCTCTGATGGTCGCGTTTTTCTCCGCCTCGCAGGATATCGTGGTCGACGCCCATCGCCGCGAGAGCCTTACCGATCTCGAGCTGGGTCTCGGCTCGGCGATGTACGTGAACGGCTATCGGATCGGCATGCTGCTCGCTGGCGGTGGCGGGCTCATCCTGGCCGACGTGCTGTCGTTCCCCGAGATGTATCGGCTGCTCGCTGCATTCATGGCGGCTTGCGTGGTCGTGAGCCTGGTCGCACCCGAGCCGCCGCTGCCGCCGGGGCGGCCGCGCTCGCTGGCCGAGGCGGTGGTGCTGCCGTTTCGCGATTACTTCACGCGTGAAGGCGCATGGCTCGCGCTGGCGTTCATCCTGCTCTACAAGCTGGGCGACACGCTCGCGTCCGCGATGACGACGCCGTTCTACCTCGATCTGGGCTACAGCAAGAGCGAGATCGGCGCGGTGGTGAAGCTGTTCGGCTTCTGGGCGACGATCGCTGGGGCGACCCTGGGCGGCATCTGGATCCTGCGCATTGGGCTCAAGCGCGCGCTGTGGCTGTTCGGCATCGGCCAGATGGTGTCGACGTTCGGATTCGTCGTGCTCTCGGGATTGCCGCCGAGCCTGCCCGCGCTGGCGACCGTCATCGCCGTGGAAAACCTGACTGCAGGGCTGGGCACGGCGGCGTTCGTGGGCTTCATGGGTGCGCTCACCGACCGGCGCTTCACGGCAACCCAATACGCGCTGCTGTCGAGCCTCATGGGCATACCACGCGTACTGGCCGCGGCGCCGACCGGCTGGCTGGCGCAATCGCTCGGCTGGAGCACCTTCTTTCTCGCCTGCGCGCTGATCGCGTTGCCGGGCCTGGCGCTGCTGCGCTGGATGCGACGGCTGATGCCCGAAGAGGCAGCCGCGGAGGCGCGCGCAGCTCAGGCGGGCAGGCGCTCGAACCGATAGACCGCAAGCTGGCCGAAGAGGTTCGGAGCCATTCCGACCTCGGCCCCGTCGCTCAACACCACCCGCTCGCAGATGCGTACCTTGCGCCTGGCGCAAAAGCGCTCGAAGTCGTCGATGGTGCACAGGTGCACGTTGGGCGTGTCGTACCACTCGTAGGGCAGGTTCTCCGATACCGGCATGTTGCCGCGGGCGACCGCCAGGCGGTTACGCCAGTAGCCGAAATTGGGAAAGGTCACGATCGCCTGCCGGCCCACGCGCAGCATCTCGTCGACGATCGCTTCGGTATGGCGCATCGCCTGCAGCGTTTGCGAAAGAATCACGAAGTCGAAGGAATCGGTTTCGATCTCGGCCAGGCCCGTCTCCAGGTCGTCCTGAATGACGTTCACGCCGTTGCGCACGCAGGCGACGATGTTTTCCGGGCTGATCTCCACGCCGTAGCCGTGCACGCCGCGGGTCTGCGCCAGGAACTGCAGCAGCGAGCCGTCGCCGCAGCCCAGGTCGAGCACGCGGGCATGCTGCGGTATCCAGCGCGCGATGACGTTGAAGTCGGAACGCGCTTGCAGGGTGGCGTTCAAGGCAGCGCTGCGCCGGCAAGCTCGCGCGCCAGCCGGTTGAAGTATTCGCGCACGACCTCGTGATAGTGCGCGTTGTCGAGCAGGAAGGCGTCGTGGCCGTGCGGTGCGTCGATCTCGGCGTAGGTGACGTTGCGCTTGTTGTCGAGCAGCGCCTTGACGATCTCGCGCGAGCGCGCCGGCGAAAAGCGCCAGTCGGAGGTGAACGAGATGACGAGGAAGCTCGCCTGCGCCAGCGCGAGCGCGCGGGTGAGGCTGCCGCCGTGCTGCTTGGCCGGATCGAAGTAGTCGAGCGCGCGGGTGATCCGCAAATACGTGTTGGCGTCGAAAACTTCGGCGAATTTCTCCCCCTGGTGGCGCAGGTACGATTCCACCTCGAAGTCGACGTCGAAGTGGAAGCGGAAGTCGTCCGCGCGCAGCACACGCCCGAAGCGCTCCATCATCGCGTCGTCGGAGAGATAGGTGATGTGGCCAATCATGCGCGCGATGCGAAGCCCCCGGCGCGGAAGCGTGTCGTGCGCGTAGTAGTCGCCGCCGTTGAAATCAGGGTCCGAGATGATCGCCTGGCGGGCGACCTCGTTGAAGGCGATGTTCTGGGTGGAGAGCTTCGGCGCGGCAGCGATCACGATCGCATGCGCCACGCGCTCGGGCTGATCGATGGTCCATTGCAGCGCCTGCATGGCGCCGAGGCTGCCGCCCATTACGGCGCAGAAGCGCTGGATGCCGAGGTGATCGGCAAGACGCACCTGGGCGGCAACCCAGTCCTCCACCGTGACGACCGGAAAGCTCGCGCCATACGGCTTGCCCGTCGCGGCATCGATGCTGGTCGGGCCGGTCGAGCCGTGACAGCCGCCGATATTGTTCACGCCGAGCACGAAGAAGCGGTCGGTATCGAGCGGCTTGCCGGGACCGACCATGTTGTCCCACCAGCCGATGCTCTTGGGATCGTCCGCATACCAGCCGGCGACATGGTGGGAAGCATTCAGCGCGTGACAGACCAGAACCGCGTTGGTGCGCTCGGCGTTGAGCTCCCCGTAGGTCTCGTACATCAGCTGATAGTCGGACAGCACTGCACCGCTGCGCAGCTTGAGCGGCTCGGCGAAGTGCGCCGTCTTCGGCGCGACCAGGCCGACGCCGTTATCCGGTAGTGGCAATTCAGCCTTCACGAGAAAATGTCGTCCAGAAACAAAAAACCCAGCCGACTGCGCGGGCTGGGTTGCCTTCGCTTTAGCCGGTTTTATTAGGCGCCCGCAAGCTGAGGTCAAATCGGCGCCGTAGTGCTGGGTGCGGAAGGTACTCCCGGCTTCCCGGGGTGTCAACACGAGGATGTCGAATGGTCGCGCTCAGCTGCAGGAGCCGGCGAGCGAAGCACGCCGGTGACTGTCCGCTGCAACCACCGGTGTACGAGCCCAACTATTGATCGTTCCGTATTGGACGACAGTCCAATACGGACGCGACGCTCCCCTCTCCCCCCGG
>WHTS01000113.1 GCA_009377585.1 Betaproteobacteria bacterium | reverse complement strand
GGCATCGGCCCGCACTCGCCGGCTTGTCAGCGTCTTGCGCCATGTCTCCGGGTAATTGAGTAGCTGCTCCATCGAGGTGACGCTCTGGGCGTAGATGGTCGGCGAATGCGCCGCGATGATCTTCGACCCGGCACGCGGGCGGCGAACGATGAGTTGCTCCTCGGTGAGCGTGCGCAGCGCCTCGCGCACGGTATGCCGACTGGCATCGAACATCTGACACAGCCAGTGCTCGGTCGGCAGGCGCGAGCCGACTTTGTAGCGGCCGCGAGCGATGGCATCACGCAGAACATCGGCGATGGCCTGGTAGCGCGGCGCGGGCTTCTTCGCGGCGGACTGCTGCTTCATTCGTGTTGACAGTAATATGTTCGGACAAATAGGATGGAAGATGGCCAATGGTAGCAGGAGGAGCCAGTGGATTTTGGACTGTCGGAAGAGCAGAAGCATTGGCGCGCGGTCGCGCGCGACTTCGTCGAGAAATCGATCAAGCCCGATGCACAGCGCCGCGATCGCCTGCCGGCCGCGGCCGAGCGCATTCCCTGGGACTGGATACGGGAAGCGAACCGACTTGGCCTGCGCACGCTCGGCGTGCCCAAGCGCTACGGCGGGTCCGGCACCGACATCTTCACCCTATGCATCGTGGGTGAAGAGCTCGCGGTCGGTGATCTCGGTTTTGCAGTCATCATGGATCAGTGCTGGAAGATGGCGCACATCCTCTCCGACGCAATGACGCCGGAACAGCAGGAGCGCTTCATCCCCGCCTTCGTCGAGGATCCGGAAGCGACCTTCGCGATCGGCTTCACCGAGGAAGGTGCGGGCTCGGACCATCAGGGCTACTACGACTCGACGGACATCGACTTCCGCACGACCGCAGTGCGCGACGACGGCCACTACGTGATCAATGGCGCCAAGCGCTACGTCTCCAACGGCTGCATGGCGAAGCTCTACTTCATCGTCGCCCGCACCGACTCCAAGAAGACGCTGCGCGATGGTGGCAGTGTGTTCATCGTGCCCGCCGATACGCCCGGCTTCCGCCCCGGCTTCTTCCACGAGAAGAGCAGTCAGCGGCTGGCGACGAACGGGACATTTCATTTCGAGAACTGTCGGGTGCCGGTCGCCAACCTGCTCGGCGGCGAGGGCCTCATGTCGCGGCTGCGCTCGGAATATATGTGGGGCAGCAAGGCCGAGGCGGCCGCAACGGCGCTTGGTGTCGGGCGCGCGGCCTACGAGTACGCCCTCGAATATTCAAAACGGCGCGTGCAGGGCGGCAAGCCTATCTGCGAGCTCCAGGCGGTGGCGATGATGCTGGCGCAGATGGCGATGAAGCTAGACGCAGCGCGCACGCAGATCTGGCGCACTGCATGGCTCGCCGACCGCCGCCAGCCCGAGGCCCGCACGCTGGGGCTCCTCGCCAAGGTCAACGCCTCGGAGACGGCATTCGAGGCGTGCAGGCTGGCAAGCGAGATCCTGGGCGGGGCGGCGATCATGCACGACCACCCGGTCGAGAAGTACCTGCGCGATGCGACGAGCTTCCTCCATTCCGACGGCACCAACCAGCTCTGCCTGCTGCGGGCCGCCCAGGGGCTGACCGCGCCCGGCGCATCGCTGTACGGATTCTGAGATTCACGGAGCGAACGCGTGAAGAAAAAAGAACTGGGCGTGGCGGTGATCGGCTCGGGGCGCATCGGCAGCCTGAGAGCGCGCCTCGCCGCGCGCCACCCCGCCGTGCACTTCCTGGCGGTTTCGGACATCAATGAGGCCAACGCGAAGGCGCTGGCCGAACGGGCCGGCGCCGACGTCTGGTCCACCAACAACCTGGAGATGATTTCCCGGCCGGAAGTGAACTCGGTCATCGTATCTACGCCCGAGCACGAGCACGTCGAGCCCGTGTGCCAGGCGCTTCAGCTGGGGAAGCCGGTGCTGATGGAGAAACCGCTCGGCCTGACGCTCGCCGATGCCGACCAAATCCTCGCCAAGGTGCAGGAGACCGGTGGCGACCTGCGCATCGGCTACATCCGCCGCTTCAAGCGCTGCTTCGCGCGCGCCAAGCAGCAGGTGCTCGACGGCCACCTCGGAAAGATTGCCGGGGGCATGGCGCGGGTCTACAACACGCGCGCGCAGGCTTTCGAAATCCTCAAACGCAACCCCGAGGCGACCCCTGTCGTGGACGTCCTCACCTACTTCGTCGATCTCATGCTGTGGTTCAACGAAGGCAATCCGCCGGTGGAAGCCGTCGGCCGGGCGCAGCACGGCCTCTTCAAGAAGGCCGGCTACGACGTGCACGACGTGACCTGGGCCATCGTCACCCTCGCCGACGGCGCCGTCATCAACCTCGGCATCAGCTACGCGCTGCCGGCGCAGTACCCGACGCTGGGACAGTCGGACCGCGTGGAGTTGCTCGGCTCGGAGGGCACGATGATCATCGACGACGATCATCGCGAGCACATTCTGTACTCGGAAAAAGGCATGGGACACGCCTACGTGCCCGGCCACAAGATCCATTTCGCGTTCACCGGCAGCAATCCCTCCGGCGACTGGGCGCTCGACGAGTACTGGGGCCCGCTCGGCAACGAGACCCGCCTATGGCTCGACCACCTCGTCACCGGCAGGCCCATTTCGCACGCCACGCCCAGGGAAGCACGCCTGGTGCTGGAGACCACCATTGCCATCCAGCGCTCGGTGATGTCCGGCGGCGAGCGCGTGCGATTGCCGCTCGAAACCTGATGCAACTACGAGTCGCCCGATTAGCAAAAGGGAAACGATGAAAGCGATGGTGCTGGAAAAGTTCGGCGCGCCGTTGAAGCTGATGGACCGGCCGATGCCCAAGATCGACCCGAACGACGCCCTGATTACTCACCAGTCGCTTGCTTAGTCGACAGATTCCCTAGAATTGCTTCCTGTAGCCATAGCTGAATGTGTCGCCCCACTTACTGACTCCTGAGTAAGGTGCGCGCCTGTGGCATCGGGCTGACGGTCGTCAGCATGGTCGCCACGCCCGGGCGCGTCACGCCCTATCCGCGCATTCCGGGACACGAGATCGCCGGCGAGATCGTCGCGGTCGGCTCCGAGGTGAAATCGTTCAAGACCGGGCAGCGCGTGACCAATCATTTCTACCTGAGGAGAAAGGTGAAGTCAGGCTTCAAGTTATCCATCGCCGCATTGATGGGCGCATGCACCCTGCCTTGCATGGCGCAAAGCTATCCCGCCAAGCCGGTACGCGTGCTCATCGTGTTCCCGCCCGGAGGCTCCAACGACGTGACCGCGCGCATCGCATTCAGCAAGATGGCGGCGATCACTGGCCAGCAGTTCGTACTCGAGAACCGCGGCGGCGCGGCCGGCACCATCGGCGCAGAAGTGGTCGCCAAGAGCCCACCCGACGGCTACACGGTGATGGTGCAGTCCACGACGCATATCGCCAACGCGCATCTGTACAAGAAGCTGCCGTACGACACGCTGAAGGATTTCATCGGAGTGACCACGCTGGCGCGGCAAGTCGGCGTGCTGCTGGTGCATCCGTCGTTGCCGGTGCGCACCGGCAAGGAACTGAGCGCCCTGGCGAAGAAACGGCCGAACGACCTGACCTACGCCTCCTCCGGCAACGGCAGCTACGCGCACATGGCGATGGCGCTCTTCATGTCGATGGCGAATATCAAGATGTTGCACATCCAGTACAAGGGTGGCGGCCCGGCCAATATCGCGCTCGTCGCGGGCGAGACACCCACCCTCCTCACCTCGCTCGGCTCGGTCGTCAATTACATCAAGCAGGGCCGGGCGCGGGCGCTGGCTGAGTCGGCCCGGCCGGGAGTAGGATCACGTGTGCTGACTGAGGCATTGCTCAAGCAGTGTCTGGTACTAGCGTTACGGCGCTGGATCGAGCTTGAGGCCTCGCCATTACCCTTATTACCCTGGTTGGCCGGTGTGGCTGACACGCGGCTAAGTCGCGCATTGCACGCTGTTTTCGAGCAGCCTGCCGCTGCATTTACAGTGGAAGGTCTCGCGATGATCGCAGCCATGAGCCGTTCAGCGTTTGCCGCCGCATTCCGGCGCGCCTTTGGTCAATCGCCGATGAGTTTGGTCAAGCTAGTGCGGCTGCGTCGCGCGAGTGAGCTATTGGTTACCACGGCACTTCCGGTGGCCGATGTCGCTAAACGGGTCGGGTTCTCCAGCAGGAGCAATTTTTCTCTCGCGTTCAGTCAACTTCACGGAATGGACCCAAGTCGCTTTCGCCGTACGTTCACAGTGACTGCAAAAGGATAGCGGAGATCAAGCAATCAGCAACGTGGGTCCCGTTGTTGTTCGGTACGCTACAACGAGCCGGCACTCCGCCGAACGGTTAGTTCGCAAGGCGCTATCGGCGAGTTGGTCCGCGACGGGCGTACGCACGTCGGCTTTGGACGTCAATATATTTTCGCGGCTCGTCCCCGTTTTGGAACGACCATTTATCTTTTCGGCGATTGGAAAGACTATTGGTCACTGTCGCTCCGGACCTTCAGTCTCGAACATTAGTGACTAAAACCGCTGTCCTCCGCAGATATTCGGTCACGCCGCCAGCTGAAGTCCGTATTCATAATGAAGACCACCGAGAACTGCTCTTGAAATTACTCGAGCGCCAGGCGGTAGTTGGTGACGACAGCGTCGGAGTGTGGTACGCAGTTATTGCATCGTGCAAAGGTCGCCGACTTCCCAAGATCAGATTACGCGCTCGCCGGCATCGTTGCGAGTGAGTATTCGTGGTGCAAACCTCCTAGCACCGGCTTCGCGAGCACAAGCGCACCCGCCGCCAGACGATGTCGGGATTCGGCCTTCGGAGTCACCGCCGTATCCCGCGGTGGATCTGGCACACCGGGCCCCAGCGCGCTATGCGCACGCCCTCGATTGTAGTGGGTAACCCATTCCTTCAGAATCGACCGAAGAGTGCCGGCGACCTTTGGCCTTAGGGCGGGCACATCGGGGGGTGGACAATGGCGGACCGCGCTGATCATCCCCGGGGGTTGCAGAACGCCGTCCGTCTCGTCTCCGTCAATTTCCTGATCGCGATCGCCCTGGGATGGACGGCGAGGCGGCGTGCGCGGCTGGGGATGCTACTGGCTGGCATCCTGCTCGTCCCCGGTTTGGCAACGCTTTGGATGGCGTGGGAGAAGTTCACCCTGCCGGTGCCTCCAGAACCGTTCGCGCTCTCGCTGACGGGCCTCGGCGCCCTGGCGGTCAACCTGAGTTGCGCCTTCATGCTGGCGAGCTACCGCCGGCATAGCAGCAGCCTCACGAAAGCGGCTTTCCTCTCGGCCCGGAACGATGCGATCGCAAACGTAGCCATCATCGGCGCGGGCTTGCTTACCGCCGCCACACTTTCCGGATGGCCGGACTTGGTCGTCGGCCTCGGCATTGCGGTGATGAATGCGGATGCGACCAGAGTGGTCTGGCGCACCGCCCGACAGGAACACCGCGCCGCGGCGACATGACGCTATAGCGTACGCATGAGGAAGAGACCGGTGAACAGTGCCGCCACCGAGACGCCCGCTGACGCCAGTACGTAGACCGCCGTCATGGCAATCTCACCGCGCTCATACAGAAATGTGACATCGAGAGAAAAGGCTGAGAACGTGGTGAAGCCGCCAAGAATGCCGGTGGTCAGGAAGAGCCGCCAGGCTTGCCCGGGATCTGCTTTGGTCGGTGACAACGTCGACGTTGCGATCGAAACCCAATGGGGCGACGAACTTGGCGCGGTCATTCGTGTCGGCGCCACTTGTCAGCTGTCGGGCGAGCCCCAGCCGATCGCCGGCCATGCCCGTGATCGCTACGTCTATTCGTCCGTTGCTGGCATCTTCCGCACTAGCCTTAACATCGGCGATACCGTAACCGAAGGGCAGGAAGTTGCGCGCATCGGTGACGCGCCCATCTATGCGCCGCTCACGGGCTGCCTGCGCGGACTGAGCCACGACGGCGCCACGGTCAACAAGGGGACCAAGATCGTCGAGGTTGATCCGCAGGGCGATGCCCGGGCCGTGCACGCCCTCGGGGACCGGCCCAAACGCATTGCGCAGGGTGTGCTCGAAGCGGTTACTCAGACGCCTGTGATCACGCCGCTCTCCCGGGACGGCACGGCCGCCTTCGGCGGTGGTGCGGTCATTGGGGCGCTCGGGGGATTGATCGGTCTTGGCGGCGCTGAATTTCGCTTGCCGCTTCTCATCGGGTGATTTCACTTCGCGGCGCTCGAGGCGGTAATCCTCAACAAGGCCATGAGTTTGATCGTGGTCGCCTCTGCCTTGCTGTTCCGGGCCCAAGCGATCCCCCTTGGCGAGGTTGCCGGACATTGGCCCATTATCCTCAACCTGCTGGCGGGCAGCATGATTTGGGCGTGGTGCGCCGCCGATTGGGCCACCCGGATGCGTGCAAGTCTGCTCTATCGGATCATGGCGGTGCTGTTGGTCCTGATGGCGGGCGCCTTGCTCTTCGGGCACGGCGCATCGGTCCAGGGAGGACCGGCGCTAAGCGGCCTAGGCTTGATGGTCGCCGGTGTTGCAGCCGGCTTTGGCATCGGCGTAGTCGCGTCCTTTCTGGGGGTGGCTGGGGCGAGCTTCTCATCCCGACCTTGATCTTGCTGTTTAGCGTGGATATCAAGACCGCAGGCAGCCTCTCGCTCGCGGTGAGCCTGCCGACGATGCTTGTCGGATTCGTCCGTTACAGCCGCAATGGTAGCTTCCGGGTACTGCGTAGGAACCGCCGCTTCGTGTTGATCATGGCGGCTGGATCGCTGGCCGGCACCTTCGTGGGCGGCTATTTGCTCGGCATCGTGCCGGCCGGCGTGCTGCTCCCCAGCTTGGCACTCATTCTCATGGTTTCCGCGCTGAAGGTCTGGCGGCATAGCGCATAAACTTTTGTCGAACGCCGTCACCCAGCTCCAGCTATCCACGCGGAACGTACCTGACATTTCAGAGCCGGCGCGCTAAAAGGTTTGGGGGCCCCTTGACTTGGCCCTATAACCACCATGCTAGGGTGGCATAGAGAGCAAGGAGGTAAATGATGAGAACTGAACCCAACCCGATCGCCTGTGCGCTCACGGGCCAGCAACTCGAAGATCGTCTTGCATCGATTCAGGAGCTCGCGCGCGACGCGTTAAGCCATGCCGAACGGCACGATCTGGTTCTGCAGCTTTCCTATAGGGCCGATGCCGCCGCGCGTGTGCGCGCGATGGTGCGTAAGGAGGAGGAATGTTGCAGCTTCCTGACCTTTGAGGTGCGGGAACACGCCGGCGCGGTCCAAGTGACCATTACGGCACCAGAGGAAGCCCGCGCGGCGGCGAGTTTTCTGTTCGAGCAATTCATTGCCCGCGACCCGGCGCCCGGGACAGGGGCGTGCTGTGGACCGCAAGGCCGGTGCAGCCCATGAAAGTGATCGCGGTTTACGTTCTGGCCGCGCTCGCCGAAATTGCCGGCTGTTTTGCGTTCTGGGCGTGGCTCAGGCTGGACCAGTCGGTTTATTGGCTGATCCCCGGCATGGTGGCGCTGGCCGCGTTCGCTTACCTGCTGACGCTGATCGATAGCGCCGCCGCGGGGAGAGCCTATGCGGCCTACGGCGGCGTTTATATCGTGGCGACGCTGTTCTGGTTATGGGCCGTGGAACGCGTGCGTCCGGATCAATGGGACGCGATCGGCGCCGGCGTTGCCTTGCTGGGTGCCGGCATCATCATCTTCGGCCCGCGCGGCTAATTCGCTTTCGCCGCACCGCCTGTCGACGAAGGGGCGCAGCACGCAGACGGCTGAAATCCGCGCGTTCGAACCTCACAGCGCGCCGCCGCGTTGTTCGATTTGCAGGTGCCGAGAAACTCCTGCAGAAAGGCCTTGCGCCGCTCCAGCTGAGCGATGAGGGCCTCAATATCGGTGACCTTCGCTGCGATCGTCTTGGCAACGGCGCCGCAGGTGCTTACTTCATCGCGTCCGATGGCAAGCAAGTCCTTTATCTCTGCCAGTGAGAGTCCGGCCGCTTTAGCCTGCTTGATGAATTGCAGATCGAGCAGCACCGCGGGTGTGTAGAGCCGATAGCCGGCGGCCGTGCGCTGCGCAGACTCCAGCAGACCCCTTTCCTCGTAGAAGCGCAGCGCATTCCGCCCCAGCCCGGACCGCTTCATGATGGCGGAGGTCGTGAGTGTCGCCCTTGGCGTAGCAAGTTCCTTCATGGATGTCCTTCAAAACCGTGTCGTTACGGTGACGAGCCATTCGGGCATGGCGTTTACAAGCGCTGCCTGGATGGTTCGATCCCAGCCGACTATAACCAATATACCGAAGACGAGGAGCACGCCACCCAGCACGGGTGTGCCCCACCGGCCGATCTCCGCGAGCGAAGCCCGGCGCGCCGTCAGCGCCTTGCGGGAACCGTAGGCAAGCAGCAATAAAGGCAGCGTGGCGCCAAGGCTGAAAAGCGCCATGATGACCCCGGCTGCTGGCAATGTCGTGCTATTCGCAGCCAGCGACAGCGCTCCGCCGAGCGTCGGGCCGGCGCAGGGTACCCACATCGCACCCAGCAACGCGCCCACCGTAAACTGGCCGCGTAGGCCGTCCGGCGCAAAACCGGCCAAGGCCTCATTGAGTCGGGCAGAGATTGGCGAGGCCACAAAGGCAAAGCGCGCGCGTAGCGCCGCGCTCAGCAAGACGATGCCGAATAGCAGCAGTAAGCCCGCTGATACGAGGCGAATCGTATCCTCGGAAATGTCAAATGCCCGAATGGCGCCGGAGAGCAGCAGCCCGACCGACGTGAAGGTGAGGGTCAAGCCCGCGACCAAAGCCAGGGGCCCGTAGCGGTGAGTATTCAACGCCCCGACGAGCACGATGGGCAGAATCGGCAAGATGCACGGCGACACCGTGGACAGCATGCCGGCCATCAACGCGAGAAACGCGCTACCCATGCGCGTTAGATCGCCTTGCCGAGCATCGCTTTGATTTTGGCCTCGGCCGTTTCACCGACCAGACGCGCGACCTCGGTGTTGCCTTTGTAGAGCACCAGCGTGCTTTGCTTCCTGACTCCGAATTTTTTTACGAGATCCTTCTGGCGATCGTAATCGACGCGGAAGCGCACCAGGTTTGCATAGGCCGGTTCCCCCGTCAGCTTCGTTAACACCTGGTTCTGCGCTTTGCATTCACCACACCAATCCGCATGGACCTCAATAATCACCGGCTTACCTGCCTCAGCCGCGGCTTTAAACGCAGCGGCCTCAAACGGTGCCGGCGCGGCAGCGAGCGCGCAACCGGCTGTGGACAACAGAGCGCAGGCCAGAAGACACAAGAGCAATTTCATGGGAGCCGCCTTTCAATGAATAACCGACACGCATCCTAAGCCCGGTGGATAACCACCAGGTCAAGGGATGAGCGTCGATGTGCAACGCCGGGGCTGCCACTCGCGGCGCCGCAGCGAACTCTGCCGTCTGAAGCTGAGATACCGGGCAGGAGCGCGGCAGCGTCGCTCATCGTCTAGTACCTCGATGCCGCAGGCTTCGCGTGCAGGAAGACCGCGCCCTCCCCCAGCTCCACAACAGCCGCGCGGAGGGGCTGGGCGAAAGCGATCACACGGATTGGTGTACAAGATCTTGCGCGCGCATTCATCAGCGCTCTTGGGACCGTCATCGGCTCCCCCACCTTTCTTCTCACGTTTGCGGTGGGCGCGACCGCTGTCTTAGTTCCTCTTCGCAGCGACACGCCGCGGCGTCTTTACGTCGGCCTGGCGATCGCGTCTGATCTCTGGCCATAAACCAAGCTGCAGACTGCTACAACCTCAGGCGTCCGCGCTTGTTCAGATAGGTGCTGGCCAGGCCTACGAGAAACCCGATACCGACATTCCAGATGCAGAAAGCGGCGGTAATCAGCGTAATGAACCGCTCGCCCCTGTCCTTGCTGAAGTCGCAGGACCCGAGCGCGAGCTGTGCGCCGGTGAGAAACAAGATGACGCCCAGGACGGCGGCTGGAAAGATGCCGAGCAGGGTCTGAACCGAGCTACTGAGAAATAGGGCCACTACTAGCAAGAGGATGCCGAGGATGACGGTCGCGCCGCCCGTGCGCGCGCCGAAGGTGACATGCCCCGCCATGCCGCCCGCGCCATGGCACATTGGAACGCCACCGACCGACGCGCCGAAAATGTTCAGAATCCCGGTCGACGTGGAAAGTTTGTTCTCGTCGACGGGGCGATCGGCGAACAGGTGGTTGTTTTCGTCGGCGGTGGCAATGATCGCATTGCCCAGGGTAAGGGGCAGCTGTGGCAGCGTCAAAAACACCGCGCCAAGCAGAAAATCCCGCCACGTCAAATCACTCAGGGCAAACGTCGGCGCCCGGAACTCGACCGTGATCTCGGCGACATCGCCCCACAAGGAAGGCTCGGTGATCAAGCCGCACGCTGCGCCAAAGATCAGGAGCAAGAACATCGCGGGGATGACGCGGTTGGTGAGCAGCAGCACCGTGCCGCTCAGCCCGATTGCTGCCACGAGCCATCCGCTCGCCATCATCTTGATACCTTCGATCATGAAAGCCATGCCGAGGCCCAGCACAATGCCGGTCACAACGACGCGCGGCACGAGAGTGGCCAGGCGGCGCGCCGTCCCGGTCAACCCGAGTAGCAGCCAGATGCCGCCGGTCGCGAGGCCCGCACCGACTACGGCGGCGGGCGTAATGACGGCCGTCTGAGCCGCCTGCGTTGCCGCGACCGCACCGATTGCCTTCATCGGCTGCACAGGCATCGGCGTCCGATAGTAGAGCCCGCAGACGACCAAGGCGACGCCGAACGCGAACAAAATGCCGAACGGATCCATGCCCACCATGCCGATATAGGCAACCACGAAGGGAATCAGGGTGCCGAGATCGCCGAACGCGCCAGCCCATTCCATTCGGTCGAAGCGATTTAGCGCGATCGACCGAGTTGCAAGGGATACCAAGGGCTTTTCGAGCATGACCGCATTAGACTGCGGCGCGGGCGTTGGTGCAACGCGCTTGGCGAAGTTCACTGCTGAATGGCCTACGCGGCACTAAACCACCTAATCCTGCCATTGCCCCGCCTTCACATTGGTAACCCCAGACACCGTCCGTGGACAAGGCGTACTTGTGCTTCAGAGCCGGATGCCGACTGCAAGGGTTGCACCCATCAGAGTTACCGCCAATCCAAGGTAAGTTCAGTGTTGGCTTCCGCTCGCAGCTTCAAAACTGGGTTTGGAACCCATGCGCGCCACATCGGAAGCGATGGACGCAGCTCGAACGGGAAGTCGCCAAATTCAGCAAGGTCATCAAAAGCTACTGCTTCGCTGCTGCAGTAAGCGACTCGGTGGGCGCGGGATGTCCCGAGGATGAAAGGTCTCCGCCACCGAGCTCTTATTACAAGCACCGCGCCGATTGCTCGTAGCGAGCGGCGACACCGGCGAGCGAAATGAAAGTCGCAGCAATATCTCTTGACTAATCGCATTATCTCTATAACACTAGAAATATGGAAACTAAAGATGCTGTCCGCGCGCTTTCCGCGCTGGCCCAGGAAACCCGGTTGTCGATTTTTAGGCTGCTGGTCGAGGCGGGTCCCCAGGGTGTTGCTGTCGGCCGTATCGGGGAGAGACTGGCGGTGCCGGGCGCCACGTTGTCCTTTCATCTCAAAGAGCTGGCCAATGCCGGCCTCACGTCCACACGTCAGGAGGGGCGTTTCATCTATTACAGCGTTGACTATGAGCACATGGCGGCGCTGATGAGCTTTCTCACGCAGAACTGCTGCCGTGGCATGCCTGAAGAGTGTGTGACCGTCATGGAGACGGCCCTTGGCAGTTGCTGCCCTCCTCAACCGAAACGCAAATCCGCAAGGAGCAAAGCATGAAGCGCTTCCATATTCACGTCGCTGTCGATGATCTCGCCGCCAATATCCGCTTTTACTCGACCGCTTTCGGCATGCCGCCGACCGTCGAAAAGCCCGATTACGCCAAGTGGATGATGGAAGATCCGCGCATCAATTTCGCCATCTCCACCCGCGGCCGACAGGCGGGCGTTGATCATCTCGGAATGCAGGTCGACACCGAGGATGAGCTCGTAGCGCTGCGCGATCAGGTTGCCAAGGCAGAAATCGCCGCGCTCGATCAACCCGAAGCCGAATGCTGTTATGCCCGCTCGGACAAGTACTGGACCACGGACCCGCAAGGCATCGCCTGGGAGACTTTCCGTACCTTGGGCGATGTGCCGGTCTACGGCGAGACGACGCGCAAAGCTGCCGCGAATAATGAAGGGGCCTGCTGTACGCCAACCAAAGCCACGATTGCCGTGCAAGCCGTGCGATCCAAAGCCTGCTGCTGATGAGCGCCCCTGATAGAACCTTCAACGTTCTGTTTCTCTGCACCGGCAATTCGGCACGAAGCATCATGGCCGAGGCCTACCTGAATGAAATAGGACGCCGCCGCTTTCGCGCCTACAGCGCGGGCAGCCATCCGAGCGGCAGGGTGAACCCGTTCGCACTCGAGATGCTGCGGAACAATCGCATCAACGTAACGGGTGCGCGCAGCAAGGGGTGGGAGGAATTCGCCAAGCCGGGCGCGCCGCATATGGACATCATCATCACGGTCTGCGACCAAGCGGCCGGAGAAACCTGTCCGGTCTGGCCCGGTCGTCCGTTGACGGCCCATTGGGGTGTTGAAGATCCAGCCGCCGTAGAAGGCTCGGACGAGCAGAAGCACGCTGCCTTTATGAAAGCGTTCGCTATCCTGCAGAAGCGCATTGCCCTGCTGGCGAGCCTACGTCTTGAGTCTCTCGACAGACTCGCGACGGAGCAACACCTCAAGCTGATCGGTAAAGAGCAGTGATCGGCCGGGTCGTCGCTGAAGCCATTGGCACGGCCCTGCTGCTGGCCGTTGTCGTCGGCTCTGGGATCATGGGCGCGAAGCTGGCGGGCGGGAATGATGCGGTCGCCCTGCTGGCGAACACGATAGCGACCGGCGCCGGCCTGTTTACGCTTATTGTGATATTCGGCCCGATATCCGGCGCGCATTTCAATCCGGCTGTCACTATCTCGGCGGTCATTCAGCGGTCACTTGCAGTTAAAGAGGCAGCAGCTTTCATCGTGGCGCAGTTTGCCGGCGCGTGCGCCGGCGTTTTCGCCGCGCACGCCATGTTCAGCTTGCCCCTGTTGCAGACGAGCGTGCGCGCACGCGGAACCTTCGGGGAATTCCTTGGAGAAGTGATCGCAACATTCGGCTTGGTGCTGACCATTCGCCTCATGGCGCGCGAGGTGCCGGCGCATATCGCGGCAGCAGTCGCGCTGTGGATTACAGCGGCTTACTGGTTCACGTCCTCGACCAGCTTTGCCAATCCAGCTGTCACCCTTGCCCGCTCGCTGACGGACACCTTCGCCGGCATCGCGCCCAATAATGTCGCCGCGTTCATGGCGTCGCAGCTGGCCGGTATGGGCCTTGCCCTGGTCGCTGCGAGGTGGCTGGCGCCGCGAGCCAATATCTAGTACGCGATCCTGCGTATGCTGAGAAAGGGTTAAGCAGGCGCAAACGCCAGCCTTGACACCGTACATTGGTACGGGTCGTAAGCTTGCCTCCATTGAGCTTCGGGGGCTGTCCATGAACACCCAGGTCGCAGTTCTGGCTCAAGCAGGCGGGCCACCTGGGCAGTCTCGACGCCTGGATCGCCGGCGCCCTTGCCGTCACGGTGGTGTTCTTTCTCCCGCGCCCCATCCTCATCATGGCCTGGCACGCGTTACGGCGTGGGATCATCAATCAGCACGTATTGCTGGAAGCTGCCGCATTCGCAGGTCTCGCAGGCGGCGTTTATGGCCTTACCGCCGGCGGGCCGCAGTTTCCCACCGCACCGTTCTTCTGTGTCGCGGTGATGGTCTGCAATTACCACATTTTCTCCGAGTGGCTTTCCCTCATCGTTAAAACGCGTAGCTCGCAGGCAGTGCGCCGGCTGCTCGAGCTGCAGCCTGATACCGCGCGCGTCGTGCGCAATGGGGCGGAGTCCCAGGTCAGGACGGAGGAGCTCGTGGTCGGCGATCTGGTCTGGCGGGCGCGTCGGGCATAATCCGATACAGCGACCATTTCGACGTCCCCGGGCGCGACTTCCTCACCATCGCCTGCAAGCTCGGGCTCGAGGGTACCTACCGGCGGAACCAGATAGTCGTGGGTAGGATCAGCTTCCGGCAGGCGAGACGAGCGTGCGTCCAACCTGACCATCGCCAAGCCTGCTGGCGATGGCGTCCTCGCCACATGGGGCGGCGCCATGATCCGGCCCGCTCAGTACGAGGCGCCCGGCCAACGCGACAGCCATAAGCCGTTTCTCCACAAGCCTCGTGAAGGCAGGAACCACCGCCACCGCATACTCGACCATTGAAGACGTTCTCGCCCAGCTCGATGAGGTACTCGAACACCGGCGAGAACCCCTGGGTGGAGGTCCGTGCAATGAGCCTGCCGAACCGCACCGCCCAGGGCGGAGGTAACGGTACTACGAGCGAGGAGCACGAGAACAACCTCGCCAAGTTCAAGAACGCCGATGTGATCGGGCATCCGGGCGCGACCCTTTTCAGCCGGTTCGTAAGCCGATTGGGCTACTCCTGCGCAGGCGCGGGAACGGCGTTCATGCCGTACCTTTTGAGCACGCTCGATACCATCGCCTGGCGCTACAACATTCCCGAGTCCCTGTATCCCGAAGCGCTGATTCCGGGAATGCGCGAGATCGGTACTCGCGCCGGTTTGAGTCTCTGGGGAAATGTCTATCCGCGCGGCGGTTTCCTGCATCACGTAGACGACTACAAGGCGGCCGTCGTCGCCCAGCGAGCCGGCGACGTCGTGACACGACGCGGCCAGGCCCACGTTTACCGGCCGCTGCTAGCCAACCCGAGGGCCGGCTACTGGCCGGCGGACGCCTTGATGGAAGGCGATACCTCTACCGGCAAGTGGCAGGAGCTCACGCCCACGCTCAAGAGCACCTGCGCCGTTTCCGGAAAGTAACGAGGCCCTCGAGAGCCCTCGCTATCGTGCCGGCTCGATTCTCGTCACGGTGTACGCTTCTCCGAGCCACTCGGCCTGGAAACGAGCTTTGTCGCCGGGCTTCAACGGGTCGAGCCGAACCGGGCGATAATGAACGATTGTCGCCGTCGAACTCGGATAGTTCATCATGATCTCATTCAGTATGAGATCCAGCGCAAGCCGATCGGCCAGTAAAGGCACAGACCTTTCGAGAGTCATCGCGTCGCTGCTCATCGTGGCGCTGCTTTTTGGCACCCTCCCGGTCGCGTTCGCTGGATCGGGGATGGCGCCCGATTGCGCGACATCGTCGAGTACTTCGTCAGATGGGGACTGTTGCGATGACGACGCCTTGATGGCGGACTGCAACGCAACCTGCGTCATGAATTTTGCAGCAGCGCTAGGCGCGGATGACACGGCTCCCCCGCCGACGGTCGCGTGCCGGCCGGAAGTGCGTTGTAACGCACCGGTATTGTCGCTCACCGGCCCACCTGATACTGCCCCTCCCAAAGTTTTCTCCGCCTGACCATACGAGTCATGCAACTTGTTGCGGCACTTCGCCGCGGCATGCTTTCGCCCATCGGGCGACCGTAAACGCGGAGAACAATGTTGAACGCACTTGCAGTAACGCACGCGCTCGATAGCCGGCGCCGTTTCCTGGCGGGGATGCTAGGACTCGCATCCACGCCACTACTTTCCTTGCACCGCAATTCTGCTGCCGGGGCTCCTTCCGGAACTGTGGAAGCGCAGCTGGTCGCGGGCCCTGCCCGTGTCCAGCTCGTTCCGAGCGACTATCCTGAAACAAGTGTCTGGGCATACAACGGAACGATTCCGGGACCTACGTTACGGCTGCAGCAGGGCGATCGCCTGCGCGTTCATGTCAGGAATGCCCTCGCAGAAAGTACAACGGTTCATTGGCACGGCATCCGTGTGCCGAACGCCATGGATGGCGTGCCGCTCATCACCCAGCCCGCGATCGAGCCCGGCGGCAGCTTTCTCTACGACTTCGTAGTGCCAGATGCCGGCACCTTCTTCTACCATCCTCATCAGAGAAGCTACGAGCAGGTCGGGCGCGGCCTGGCGGGGGCATTGATCGTCGACGAACCCGAGCCGGTGAAGGTGGATCGGGACATGGTCTGGGTCCTCGGCGACTGGCGCCTGGATCCGGACGCCTCCATCCGCAGCGGCTTCGGCAGTTTCATGGATGTAAGCCACAACGGCCGCGTCGGCAACACCGTCACGATCAATGGCCGCGTGCCGAGCGAGCTTCGTGTGCGTGCCGGCGAACGGATTCGCCTGCGCCTGATCAACGGTGCTTCCGCACGCATTTTTTCTCTTCGATTCACGGATCACAGAGCCCAGGTCATCGCGCTCGATGGCCAACCGGTGGAGCCGCACGAGCCGGAAGGCGGCGCGATCGTGCTAGGGCCAGCCATGCGAGCTGATCTGATTCTTGACCTGATCGGAAAACCTCACGCCCGCTACATCGTGCAGGACGACTTCTATCGAGGTCTTGTCTATGAACTTATCAAGTTGATCTACAGCGACGAGCCGCCGTTACGCCGCCGTCCGGACGAGCCCGTGGTGCTGCCCGCAAACCCGCTTTCCGAACCTACCCTCAGGCACGCCGAACGACACGAGGTGGTTTTCACCGGCGGGATGATGGGCGACATGCGCGCCATGGCCCGAGGAATGGCCTGGGCCGTCAACGGCGTGTCCGTCGGCTGCGGTGACGGCTCGTCCGCATTCGATCCGCTCTTCATCATGCGCCGTGGCCGCAGCTATCTGCTGAACCTGGTGAACGATACCGCTTGGCACCATCCGATTCACCTGCATGGGCACTCGTTCCGGGTCCTTACTCGCAATGGCCAGCAGACGCGGCATCGCGAGTGGCTCGATACCGTCATGCTCGCTCCGCGGGAGCGGGCTGAGATTGCTTTCGTCGCGGACAACCCCGGCGACTGGATGTTCCATTGCCATGTACTCGAGCACCAGGCCGGCGGCATGATGGCCTGTATCCGGGTCATTTGAAGGAGACGCAAATGAAACGACGTACGTTCCTCGCAGGTCTTGCTTCCTTGAGCACCGTTAACCTCGCCTACGGCGGCGAAGCCTCCCGCGATGCCACCTTGTACAAGAATCCCCAATGCGGCTGTTGCGAGTATCACGCCGCCTACCTGCGCCGCCATGGCTACCGTGTAACAGAAATCGCCACTCATGATCTGGACCGAATCAGGCGTGACCATGGCGTACCTGAGAAACTGTACGGTTGTCATACGCTCCTCGTGGGCGGATATGTGGTCGAGGGCCACGTATCGGCCGGGATCATCGACCGGTTACTCCGCGAACGGCCGAAGATACGCGGTATTTCCCTGCCGGGAATGCCCCAAGGGTCGCCCGGCATGACGGGCACCAAAACCGAACCGTTCCAGATCTACGAAATCAGCCTGAACGCGTCGCCGTATCGACCGCGAGTTTACGCGGTTGACTAGACAGGAGAGCCACATGACCAAGAGCGCTTTCGCACTCGTTCTATCCGCAACGCTGATCGGGAGCGCTGCCTTTGCCGAGGTCAAGAAAACCCAGCAGGAAACCATCGAAGCAAGGCTCGAGCGCATCGAGCAGGCCATTGCCCGGCTCGATCGAAAGGTTTCTTCAGGCGACGGTGCTTCGATGATGACGGGGGGCTGCCCCATGATGAATGGAATGATGGGCGGCAAGGATAAGCTGAAAGACCGTTCGCCGAATAGCCAATGGCAGGATTCTCCCGCGAGATGATTCTCCCGCGGGGAATCGGTGTCGCCTGCGTGGTTGCGACGCTATCCGCGTGCACTGAGACGTCGTCTCCTGGAGACGATCCGCGTGCCGACCCGCGAAACGCCGCGACCGTGCTGCTCGGAGAGAAACTGTATCAGCAGCACTGCGCCGCGTGCCACGGCGCGAAGCTGGAAGGTCAGCCCAACTGGCGCGAACGCCTGCCGAACGGGAAGCTCCCCGCCCGGCCGCACGATGAATCCGGACATACTTGGCATCACCCGGACGAAGTGCTCTTCGCCATCACCAGGAACGGCGTGGTCTGGCCGCATGCGCCGAAGAAAGCGGTGGCTCGGTTGGATTGGACAGAAAAAGGCGTGTCGTTAAGTGTTGAACTGCGATGCAGGGTTTTCCAAGGCAGGGTATGCGGCGTCTTTCACGCACGCAGCGCACGACGCCGTGGGCGACCCGAATTTCATGCTACGCGGCCTGCTTGAGTTTGTCATGCCCGAAGTACAGCTCATCGGGGGTCCGATAGTCGAGGCTCTGGTGGGGGCGGGATTTATTGTAAAAGTCGAAGTAGCACATGAGCGCCGTCTTCACCTCACGCACCGTCTCGTGGGCGTGCAGGTAGATGTGCTCGTACTTCACGCTCCTCCACAGCCGCTCCACGAACACGTTGTCCACCCAGCGCCCCTTGCCGTCCATACTCACTCGTACCTTCTTCGCCAACAGGGGCGCGGTGAACGCCTCGGCGGTGAACTGGCTGCCCTGATCGGTGTTGAAGATCTCAGGCGCGCCGTAGCGCGCCAGCGCCTCCTGGAGCGCCTCCAGGCAGAACTCGGTCGTCATGACATTGCTCACTCGCCAGGCGAGCACCTTGCGGCTGTAGAGGTCCAGGATCGCCACCAGGTAGGCAAAGCCCTTGGCCATGGGCAGGTAGGTGATGTCGGTGGCCCAGACCTGGTTGGGCCGCTCGATCTGGACATCGCGCAGCAGGTACGGATAGATCGTGTGGCCCGGGGCTGGAATCGAGGTTCGTTTCTTGCGGTAGATCGCCTCGATGCCCATCAGGCGCATGAGGGTGGCGACGTGAAGCCGGCCGACCGCTACGCCCGCGCGCTCGAGCATGCGGGCGAGGTGCGTCGAGGATCGATTGCATCTCCTGCATCGTGAGGTGCTTGACCAGACGGGTATCGGTGCGTTTGAGCGGAATCGCCAAGATGCGTTGAATCTGTTCCATGGCTGAG
>WHTS01000112.1 GCA_009377585.1 Betaproteobacteria bacterium | reverse complement strand
GGCGGGGTGGTGTGGTTTTGGCCACCCCATCATGGCTTGGCCTACCGCCGCGTGCCCCGCTCCAGGCGCTCGGCATTGTCCTTGGTGTCGAACATGTTGATGGCTTGCTTGCCCTCGGCAGACTTGGTCATGCGCTCGCGGATCTCGGCGGCCATCTTGTTGTTGCGCTGAACCGCGGGGCGGGCCTCCATCGCTTCGAACCAGCGCATGAAGTTGGGATAGCCCGCCTTGTCGATGCCGCGATCCTTGTGGCCCTTGGTCCAGGGGTAGACCGCCATGTCGGCGATGGTGTACTCGTCGCAGCCGAGCCAGGCACTGTCGCGCAGACGGTTGTCCAGTACCCGGTACAGGCGCACCGACTCGTTGTTGTAGCGATCGATGGCGTACTGGATCTTGTCCTTGGAGTAGTTGTTGAAATGGTTCGCCTGGCCGAACATCGGGCCGACGTGCGCCATCTGGAAAATCAGCCACTGCATGGTGTCGGAGCGCTTGCGCGCGTCCTTGGGCAGGAACTTGCCCGTCTTCTCGGCGAGGTAGAAGAGGATCGCGCCGGACTCCATCATCGTATAGGGCCCGCCGCCCGGGC
Organism: Betaproteobacteria bacterium; assembly: GCA_009377585.1. Classification (NCBI taxonomy): domain Bacteria; kingdom Pseudomonadati; phylum Pseudomonadota; class Betaproteobacteria; species Betaproteobacteria bacterium. The sequence goes on along the minus strand of WHTS01000112.1, from coordinate 18,476 downwards.
CGTCGGTATCGACGATGGCCGGGATCTTGTTGTTGGGGCTCAGCTTCAGGTACTCGGACGTGAACTGCTCGCCGAGCCGGATGTTGATGTCGTAGTGCTTCCACTCGAGGCCGGTCTCCTCGAGCATGATCATGACTTTCTGGCCGTTCGGCGTGGGCGACGAGTGCAGTTCGATCATGTGACCTCCTTCGATATCGTTGGCGAGCGGGACCGCCGTCCGGGGAACGCCGGCAAGGCCGCGCATTCGACGGCGCGCGCCTAGCATATTCCCATTCGGGCTCGCGTTCACCATGCGGGCACGCAGCCGCGACACGATCCTCTGCGGCGTGGGCAGGGCGCGATTCGGTGTATTCTGCATCCTCCCCCGTGCCCGGAGGAATCCCATGCGCCTGAATGTCATTTTGCCCGCGGCAGCTCTTGTCCTGGCTGCCATTGCCGCGCCCGCTCTCGCACAGTCGCCCGGTGCCGCGACGGCGATTACCGTGCACCTGAAGCCGCGTCCGCACTACGTGCGGCCGTTCGAACCGTTTCGAATCGTCGGCAACGTCTACTACGTCGGGACGTACGACCTCGCGGTTTACCTGATCACTACGCCGCAGGGTCATATGCTGATCAACACCGGGATCAACGATTCCGCGCCGGTGATCAAGGAGAACGTGGAGAAGGTGAGCTTCGAGTTCTCCGCTATCAAGCTGCTGCTCGCGACCCACGGACATTGGGACCACGTCGGCGCCTTTTCCGAAATCAAGCGCATGACCGGCGCGAAGATGCTCATGCACGAAGACGACGCCGGCATGCTCGAGAGCGGCGGCAGCGAGGATTACCGTTACCCGCAGGGGCGCGGTGTCGTGTACGAGCCGGTGAAGGTCGATCGCCGGCTGCGCGAAGGCGACACGGTGCGCCTGGGCGACATGGAGCTCACCGTGCTGCATCACCCTGGACATACCCTGGGCTCGACTTCGTTCTCGTTCACCGTGCGCGATGCGGGCCGCGACTACAACGTGCTGCTCGCCAACATGGCCAGCATCAATCCGGGCGTCACCGTCGGTGGCATGCCCGGATTTACCGACATCACCGCGGCGTACACATCCACGCTGGCGCGCCAGAAGCAGATGCGCCCCGATATCTGGCTCGCGTCGCATGCCGCGCAATTCAACATGCATGCCAAGCATAAGCCCGGCGATCCGTACGATCCGAGCCGCTTCATCGACCCGGACGGGTATTCGGCCAAGGTGGCCCACTACGGAAAACTGTTCCGTGAGCGGGCACACGCACGGGGGCCAGGTGTACCTTCCGTTCGCAGGCCGCCCCATCGTGCCCTCGAAGTACGGACAGCGATTCGCGCATGGCCACGTGGTGGAAGGCGGTCGCCATCTCTACGTGAGCCCCGGCCTCGGAACGAGCATTCTGCCGGTACGCTTCAGGGTGCCACCGGAAGTGACGCTGCTCGAACTCCATCCGGCGCAAAACGGCAAAGGCATCGCCACCGACGCGCGCAAATAATCACGCCTCGGCGAGCTCGATCCAAACGGGTGCATGATCGCTCGCCTTCTCCCAGCCGCGCACCTCGCGATCGACATCCGCGGCGACCAGGCGGCCCGCCACCGACGCGCTGAGCAGGAAGTGATCGATGCGCAAGCCAGCGTTTCTCTGCCAAGCGTTGCGGAAGTAATCCCAGAAGGTGTAGATGCGCTCGTCGGGATGAAGCTTGCGCAGCGCATCGGTCCAGCCCTGGCCCACCAGGCGATCAAACGCCGCGCGCGTTTCGGGGCGAAAGAGCGCATCGTCGACCCAGCGCTCGGGCTTGTACACGTCGAGCTCGGTCGGCATCACGTTGAAGTCGCCCGCCAAAACCATCGGCGCACCGGTTGCGTGCAAGGCGGAAGCGTAGGCGATCAGCCGCTCGAACCAGCGCAGCTTGTAGTCGAACTTCGGTCCCGGCGCCGGATTTCCGTTCGGGAGGTAGATGCAGGCGATTGCAATTCCCGCGATCGCCGCCTCGATGTAGCGGCTATGGAGGTCTTCCGTATCGCCCGGCAATCCGCGCCGGGTCTCCACCGGCCGCGCGCCGCGCGCGAGAATGGCGACGCCGTTCCAGCTCTTCTGCCCGTGCCAGATCGCGCCGTAGCCGGCCGCTTCGATCGCCGCCAGCGGGAACTTCTCTTGCGGCGCCTTGAGCTCCTGCAGGCACGCCACGTCGGGCCGGGACTGCTCGAGCCAGCGCAGCAGGTTGGGCAGGCGGCTGCCGATGCCGTTGACGTTGAAGGTGGCGATTTTCATCGGGCGAGAGCTTTCTCCGAGGATGGACGCACGGCATCTCGCCGGCGGGTGCGCTATTCTGCCATTGCCTCGTGCCTCGAACCGTGGGAGCGCCATGACCTATCAGACGACGTTCGACGTGCGCACCGGCGGGCGCGGCACGATCGACATCACCGCCCAAGTGGCAAGCGCCGTGGATGCAAGCAACACGGGTTGCGGCATCGCGCACGTGTTCGTGCGGCATACGAGTTGCTCGGTGCTCATCACCGAGAACGCGGACTCGTCGGTGCGTCGCGACCTGGAGCTGCTGGCCCGGCGCTGGGCCCCCGACGGCGATCCGGCATACCGGCACGATACCGAGGGCGACGACGATATGGCCGCCCATGCGCGCAGCCTCCTGGCCGGCGTCTCGGTCAGCATACCGCTCGCCGCAGGCAAGCTGCTATTGGGGACCTGGCAAGGCGTTTATCTGTGGGAGCACCGGACACATCCGCACACGCGCACGGTGTGCGTCACGGTGGTCGGCTGAGCCCGCCGCTCCGCGTACGGAGCCCGCACATTGCATGGCGCGCAGCGCAGGCGGTAGGCGGCCCCCGGCGGTCGAAGCACGCAAAAGCGAAGGACCCGACCGAGCTTTCGGTTCGCACCACCGTACCCTGGCCTTCACACACTCCTCGGCAACGCTCGCCCGGCGCAATAGCTTGACATTGACATACCAGGTGGCGACGGATTAACGTGCGCCGCTGGCAACCCGGTCCAAACCTCTGGAGGAGGAGGCATCATGGCTATCGCCCGACTCGGATTTCAGCGGCCGTTGCTTGTCGCCGCGATCGCAACCCTTGCGCTCACCGCAACCGGGTCCGCACCCTCGCATGCCGCGGATCTCGTCTTCAGCTCCGGCCCGACCGGCGGCAGCTGGATTCCGATGGCCGCGGCCACCGCCCAGGTGGTGAAGAAGCGCTTCCCCGAAGTCAATCTGCAGGTCGAACCAGGGGCCGCGCTCGTCAACATGGAAAAGATCCGCACCGACAAGGCCGACCTCGGCTGGTCGATGACGACCGTGCTGTCCGACGCCCGCAACGGATCCGGCGCGTTCAAGGGCAAGCAGACCGACAAGCCGCTGTATGTCGCGAACTACTATCCCAACGTCTGGCAGCTGATCGTGCCCGCCGACAGCCCGATCAAGGGCGTCAAGGATTTGCGCGGAAAGGCGGTCGCACTGCCGGCGCGAGGCAACACGAGCCTCGCCGACGGCTGGGAGCTGCTGCTCAAGGTCAACGGCATGAGCCTCAACGACCTCGGCACCAAGAGCTACGGGCCCGTGTCGTCGAACGGCGAAGCGATGCGAAACCGCCAGGCGGTCGCGGCGGGCTGGTTCACCGTGGTGCCCGCCTCGTTCGTGCTCGACGTCGGCTCGTCGATGAAGCTGCGCATGATCTCGGTATCCGACGACGAGCTCGCGAAACTGCGCAAGCTCAATCCCGGCTTTGCCCGCTACGTCGTGAAGGCCGGAACCTACGCCGAGCAAGGCATCCCCGGCGAGGTCGCCACCTTCCAGTCGCCCACCATCCTGATCGCATCGTCCAAGGCTTCGGACGAGGCGGTCTACAAGATCACCAAGGCGATCGTCGAAGGCCGCGGAGAGTTCGGCGCCGTCGTCAAGGCGATGAGCGGCGTTACCGCTGCGCAGATGGCGGAGAACTTCGGCATGCCGTATCACCCCGGCGCGGCACGCTATTACAAGGAAGCCGGCCTGATCAAGTAATACGGCGCCCGAAACGCCGGAGGACGCGCCCGTGAGAAAACTCTCCGGCTACGCCGGCTGGGTCGTGGGAGCGATCGCGGTCGCGATGTCCGCGTACCACCTGTACGCGCGCCTCACGCCCTACGCGCCCGACCAGTACGCGCTGCTCTTCATCACCCTCGGCTTCAGCCTGGTGCTGTCGTTTCTGCTTTGGCCCGCGCGCGCGGAGCGGACACTGGACCGGGTGCCGTGGGCCGATCTCGGGCTCGCCGCGCTCTCGCTCGTGTGCGTGGGCTACATGTTCGCCCGCTACGACTACGTGGTGAACCGCTTCCCGACCGCGGATCCGCTGAGCGCGGCCGACATGACCATCGGCATAACGGCCACGCTGCTCGTTCTGGAGGCGGCCCGGCGCACGATCGGCGCATCGCTCTCCATCGTGGCCATCGTCTTCATCGCCTATGCACTGGCCGGCCAATGGCTGCCGGGGTGGCTCAATCATCGCGGGCTCTCGCTCGAAATCGCGGTCGATCAGACCTATTTCACCTCCGAGGGCATTTTCGGCGTGCCGCTCGCGGTTGCCGGCACCTACGTGATCCTGTTCATCGTCTTCGGCGCCTTCCTGGAGAAGTCGGGCGCCGGCCAGTTCTTCATGAACTTCGCCAACGCCATCGCCGGCGGCGCGCGCGGCGGCCCGGGCAAGGTCGCGGTGGTCTCGTCGAGCCTGTTCGGCACCATCTCCGGCTCGGCGGTCGCCAACGTCATGGTGGATGGCTGGCTCACCATCCCGATGATGAAGAAGACGGGTTTCAAGCCCGAGGCGGCCGCGGCGATCGAGGCCGTGGCGTCCACCGGCGGCCAGATCATGCCGCCCATCATGGGTGCGGCCGCGTTCGTCATGGCGGAGTTCCTGGGCGCGACGTATGCGCAAATCATGATCGCGGCGGCCATACCGGCGCTGTTCTACTACGGCGCACTGTTCGCCGCGATCCATTTCAACGCGGTGCGCTCGGGGCTCAAGGGCATCCCGCGCGAGGAGCTGCCCATCCTGGGCCAGATCATCATTCGACAGGGGCACCTGTTCCTGCCGGTGATCGTGCTGCTGATCCTGCTCTTCTGGGGCTTCACCGCAACGTATGCGGCGATCGTCGCAACCGGGAGCGTGATCGTGATCGCGGCCTTGCGCAAGAGCACGCGCCTGAGCTGGCGCACGTGCATCGTCGCACTGCGCGAGGGCGCGGAGCACACCGTGCCAGTCGCCATGGCCTGCGCCGCCGCCGGCATCGTGATCGGCATCGTGCTGCAGACCGGGCTCGCGCTGCGCTTCACCTCTTTTCTGGTCGATCTGGCCGGCGGCAACCTGATTCCGGCGCTCCTCATCACCATGGTCGCCGGCATCATCCTCGGCATGGGCATGCCCACCACGCCCGCCTACATCATGCAGGCGGCGCTGCTCGTGCCGGCGATCATCAAGCTCGGCGTAGAACCCCTCGCCGCGCACATGTTCGCGTTCTATTTCTCGTGCCTGTCGGCGGTCACGCCACCGATCGCGCTGGCCGTGTATGCCGCCGCGTCGATCGGAGGCGCAGGACTTTGGAAGTCGGGCATCCAGGCGGTGAAGTTCGCATCCGCCGGCTTCATCGTGCCGTTCTTTTTCATCTACAACCCGGCGCTTCTGTTCGACGGGCCGTGGACCGAGATCCTGCGTGCCGTCGTGACCGGTTCGATCGGCGTCATTGCGCTCGCGGCGGCCATGGAGGCGTACTTCCTGCGGCCCGCGTCTTGGTTCGAGCGCGTGCTCTTCCTCGCCGCAGCCTTTCTGCTGATCGACCCGGGTTTCACCACCGACATCGTCGGGCTGGCCTTGCTGGCCGTGGGGCTCATGATCCAGTGGCTGCGAAACGGGCGTGACGCGCGCGCCGCCGGGGTACGCGCATGAGCCGACTGCAGCTCGTGGTGCTGACACTGATCGCCGCCGTCGTGATCGCCGCTACGGTTGCTTACGGCATCTTGCGCCTGTATGCCGCGTAGCACGGTGTCATTCTCGCGCAAGCGGGAATCCAGCAAGCCGCGCCAGGTCTTGCTCGTTGCTGCTCCATCACATGCAAGGCAACAAGCATGACCTGGCCTCAGCGACGCATCATCCCACCCGACCAAAGTCGCTCGCATATAGCGCCTCGAGCTTCGCAAGCACCGCATCCGGCAACGGACCCATCGCTTGCGCCTGCAATGCCTCGTCGATATGGCTTAGTTCCGCGCTGCCGATTATTGCGCAGGACAAGTGCGGGTTCGAAAGCACGAAGCGCAGTGCGACTTGCGCCCGCGTGCCGTGCTCGGTGCCGATCGCATCGAACATGGCCTTGGCCTTACGCTCTTCCTCGGCGAGGCTGGTGTCGGTGGTGAGCACACTTTCGCGCCCATGGCGCTCGTCGGTAGCGATCACGCCTGCAGCGAAAATCCGGATCGCCATCATCGCCATGTTCTGGCTGCGACAGGCTGCGACGATTCCGCTCAGATTCTGGCCTGTCCATGCTGTCGGCATACTGCGCCCGGCGCTGGGATTGAGCAGATTGTAGTAGACCTGCGCCGAATCGAAGCGGCCGCTGCGAATCACTTCGCACACCGAAGCCGCCTCGCCGAGCGCCGTGATGCCCATGTAGCGGATCAGGCCCTTCGTGCGCAAACGTTCGAGTGCGTCCGCAACACCGTTTTTGCCCAGGATCTGCCCGGCCGTCATGACGCGCCCCCCGGGTTTGGAGCCGATCCGGTTGTGCAGCTGGAGCAGATCGACCGAGGAGCGCTTCAGACGTGTAAGGCTCTGCATGAGTCGCTGCTCGACCTTGCCTGGAATGTCGTCCAGGTTCTCGACGTCGAGATTGAACTTGGTCGAGAGATGCGGCGTCGCGCCGGATTCGGGCAGCAGCCAGGCGAGCGCCTCTTCGGATTTGCCATTGCCGTATTGCGCGGCGGTGTCGACCCAGTTGATGCCGCCGGCGAACGCGCGCCGGATCGCCTCGCGCTTGGTGGCGTCGTCCTTATGGATGATGATGCCGCCGACGGCCCCGCCGCCGAAGACGATTTCGGAAACCTGCAGGCCTGTGCGGCCGAAAGTGCGGTATTTCATCGCGCCTCCTGCGTGCGTGACGAGAGTGGGGATCTTCGCTGCACTCATTATGCATGAGGCAGAACCGGAACCACACCACCCCGGCATGCATGAAGCAGAACCACACCACCCCGGCATGCATGAAGCAGAACCACACCACCCCGGCGCTTCGCGCCACCCCTCCTCCTGAGAGGAGGGGAAGATCCAAGCACTCCCCTCCTGACAAGGAGGGGCTGGACGCGCGAATCGCGCGGACGGGGTGGTACCGCACATGCGGACAGGGCGGTACCGCACATGCGGACAGGGTGGTACCGCACATGCGGACAGGGTGGTACCGCACATGCGGACGGGGTGGTACCGCACATGCGGACGGGGTGGTACCGCACATGCGGACGGGGTGGTACCGCACATGCGGACGGGGTGGTACCGCACATGCGGACAGGGCGGTGACGCACATGCGGACAGGGCGGTGACGCACATGCGCGGACGGGGTGGTGACGCGAAACACGCACGGAGGTGGTGCTGCAAAGCCCGAACGCCACGCTAGCGAGATGCCTTCAGGGCGATGTCGAAGGTCGCCGCCAAACCACCGTCCTGCTCGGTCGGTGCGAGCATCAATTGCGAGCCGCCGCGGCGGTAGATGCCGTCACCCGCGTTTCGCACTGTCCGCGGACCGCGCTCGGCGTAAGGAGCGCGAGCGAAGATTCGGTCCGACAGGGCATCGTCGAAATATAGTTGCGAGGTGAACTGCTCGCCACGGCCGCGCGAGCCGGCGGTGCGAATCATGAAGTGGATGTGAACGGTGCGGCCGGGATACCAGCCGGGATAGATGGTCGTGAAGCGCGCAGTCCCGTTTGCGTCGGTCGCCTGATAGCCGCGCAGGAACTTGCGCCCCGTCGTATCGACATGCGGATCCCTGACGCCGGAATAGGTCCCGCTGGCATTGCACTGCCAGAGCTCCACATGGGCGCCCGAAAGCGGCTGGCATGCGCCCGCGAGACGCGAAACACGGAAAGTCACTTCCAGCGGCACGCCCGGCTCGACCTGGCTGGTGGCCGGGTCGGCGCGGATGTCGGAACGCGCCAGTTGCGTGTCGACGAAGTACGGTCCCTCGGTCTGCTCGGGGCGCGCGACGCACTGCGGCCGGTTCTGCGCCCGTGCGCCGAGGCTGCGAACGGCCAGAGCGCTCCCGGCAAGGGCAATGAGCGCCAATGCCGTGCGCCTGCCGGGTTTGCGTGCCTTGTTGGTTTGGTCCGGGCTCATGATCGATGCTCCTATTGGCGCCCCGGAAAGTCGCACGCGTCGATCGGGCGCTTCTCGATTCCTGCTGACGTCAGCCTGCGCCGGTCGTATGCTTCCATCGACTGTACCGCAGCACGTTGGATTCCCGGCACGCGCGAATTTCCGACGCCGCCGGCAACACGCCCAACCCCGGCTTCGGTGCACCATCGCTGACCAACGAAGGAGATGCGTCATGGCCGTGGGTTTGTTCGTCGTGCGCGCAACCATCGCCAAGGACCGCGAAGAGGCGTTCAACCGCTGGTACAACGAGGAGCACCTGCCGCAAGTGCTGCGCTACAACGGTGCGGTCAGCGGACGCCGCTACCGGCGTATCGCCGGCGACGACAAGTACGACTACATGGCCGTATACGAGTTCGCGAGCGAGGCCGTTCTGCAGACATTCCTGAAGTCCGACGCGCTCAAGGATCTGCGCGCGGAGTACGACAAGCACTTCGGCGCCGTCTCCGAGCGCGTCGGCAGCGGCTGGGCGCAGGTCTTTCCCTGACGCGCGGCTGCGGGACAATCGGAAAGGGAACGTGCATTTATTCGCGAAGGCGGTTTAACGCGATCGGATAGTCTAGCGTCGGTTTGGTGATCCCTCCATGTCGTACAGCCAGGAGAAGCCTGATGACCGAACGTCGTTCCGCCTCCCCGCTGCTCCGTCTTCTGCCCGTCCTGTCGTCGTTCGTCTTGCTGACAGGCGTTCAGTCCGTGCATGCCGCGATCGTCACCATCCCGGGTACGAGCGACACGTGGCTCGCGGGCATGCCTGATGGCTCCAACAATGGCAGCGATTCGGCACCCGCCCATTCGCCGGTACTCGTTGGCGGACTGACGCTGGTCCCGGGAACGCCCTTGACGTTTACGAACGCGACTGGTGGTGTCCTGCATACTCCCGGCTGCTCGACGAGCGCACCTTTTTCCGGATGTTCGCCCATAGACGGATCCACCTTCTTCGATCACGCTGGCGGCGACGCGAACGGTATCGGAGCGCTTCGCGCGCCTATCAATTCGCTGCTCGGCGTGTTCCTCGGTCCTCAACAGCCTGATTCAACACCGGCTCCGGGCGGGCTGAATTTCCAGACGCTGGGCCTGGACCTCGAAACGCTTTCCCCCGAACTCAAGCAGGCGTTCTTCATTGGCGACGGGCACACGGCAGGCAGCGTCGTGCAACAGTTCTTCGTGCCCAGCGGCGCGACCCGCCTGTACCTCGGCACGATGGATGGGTTCGGCTGGTTCAACAATACCGGCGCCATAACCGTCACGGTGACCGCCGTGCCGGAACCCGAAATTGTGTTGCTTTGGTTGGCAGGACTCGGAGTGCTTGTAGCCACAAGCCGGCGAGCGCGCAGACGGGCCCTGCGCAATACGGACAACTGACGCTCCCCCGATTCGCAGGCAATCTCGCGTCAGGCCGCCCGGCGCGTTCCTGACGCGCGCGTCGGCGCCTCCGCGATCGCCCGCCACAGCTTCGCCGGCGTAAGCGGCATCTCCAGCGGTCCTATCCCCAGCGGCGCCAGCGCATCGTGCACCGCGTTCGCCAGGCAGCCGAGCGAGGCGGTACAGCCGGACTCGCCTACGCCTTTCACCCCGAGCGGGCTCAACTTAGAGGGCGTGGGGTGCTCGTCCATCCGGATCTCGCGCACGAGTCCCGCGCGCGGCATGACGTAGTCCATGAAGCTGCCGGTGACGAGCTGGCCCGACTGCGGATCGTAGACGATGTGCTCGCCGAACACCTGGCCGGCGCCCTGCGCCACCGCACCCTGGATCTGGCCCTCGACGATAGTGTGATTGATCGCGACACCGCAGTCGTCGACCGCCACGTAACTCACGATCTCCGCCTCGCCCGTATCCGGATCGATCTCGACCTCGGAGACATGGCAGCCGTTCGGCCAGGTGGAGCCGAACTTGCCCTCGCCCTTCACGCTGAGGCTGCGCTTGCCGGCGAGCTGCTCCAGGGTCAGCGCTTTGCCGCTCTCGCGTTCTCGGAACATGCCTTTCGCATAGTCGACCTGCGAGGGCTCGACGTTGAATTCCTCGGCCGCAGCCGAGCGCCCGCGCTCGATCAGGAGGTCGGCCGCGATCTTGCAGACACTACCGGCGCCCACCGTCGTGCGCGAGCCGTTGGTGGCATTGCCGATCAGGCCCTTCTCGGGAACCGCCTGGTGCAGCGTCACGCGCTCCGGTGCGATCCCGAGCGCATCGCCGATGATCATCGCCATCGTGGTCTCGTGACCCTGCCCCTGCGAATGCGCCGCGGAAAACGCGTTGATCGTGCCGTTGGCGCCGACTTCGATCAGGATCTCGTCCTTGGGCGCACTGCCTGCGCCGCTCGCCTCGATCACCGTGGAGATGCCGATGCCGCGCAGTTTCCCCTTGGCCGAGGACGCCGCCCGCCGGCGCTCGAATCCGGTCCAGTCGGCTTTCGCCAGCGCCTTGTCGAGCAGCCCGGGCAGGTCCGCAACCTCGTACACGGTGCCGGTCGCCGTCTTGTACGGAAACGCCTCGGGTGCAATGAGATTGCGCCGCCGCAACTGCGCCGGGTCCATGCTCATTTCCTGCGCAGCCTGGTTCACCAGCCGCTCGATCGCATAGGAGATGTCGGGCCGGCCCGCGCCGCGGAAGGAGGCGACCAGGCCCGTATTGGTGAGCGCCACGCGAAAGCGCGCATGCGCCACCGGAATTGCGTACACGCCGGTCAGGCAATTGATGATGTTGCGGATGTAGCCCGGCCCGCCGGAGGAGACGAAAGCGCCCTGGTCGGTGATCCAGTCGTAGCGCAGCGCAGTAAAACGGCCCTCGGCATCCATCGCGAGCTCCCCGGTGCCGATGTTGGCACGGCCGTGCGTATCGGTGAGAAAGCTTTCGGAGCGGCTCGACACCCACTTCACCGGGCGCCCGAGCTGCTTCGCGGCATACAGCGTCATGCAGTATTCCGGGTAGACCGTGCTGCGCTGGCCGAAGGCGCCGCCGACGTCGCGGCCCATCACCTTCACCTTCTCCTTCGGAATTCCCATGTAGGCGGCAATCTGGCCTGTCATGGTGTTGATGCCCTGCAGGCACACCCGTATGGTGTAGCTCTCGTCGGCCGGGTCGTAGCTCGACAGGCAGGCGCGCGGCTCCAACGGCGAAGGCGTGATCCGTGTGCAGTCGACCTTCAAGCGCGTGACGTGATGGGCGCAGCCGAAGATCTCGTCGACCGCCGCCCTGTCGCCCACCTGCATCTCGAGCGCGCAGTTGCCGGGCACATCGTCGTGAAGTTGGGGCGCGCCCGGCGCCAGCGCCTGCTCAGGACCGATCACCGGAGGCAGATCCTCGTAGCGCACATCGATCGCTTCCAGCGCGTCCTGCGCGATCAGCGCGCTATCGGCCACCACGATTGCAATCGGCTCGCCGACATAGCGCACCCGCCCATGGGCGAGCACAGGACGATCCGGCACCCGCGCCTTGTTGCCGTCGACGCCCGTGAAGGTCAGCTGGTGCGGCGCCTTGACGAAGCCTGCGCGCACGGCGTCCTCGCCAGTGAGGATCAGGCGCACGCCGGGAAGCGCACGCGCCCGCGCCACATCGACGCCGAGCAGCCGCGCATGCGCGCGGTCGGAGCGCAGGAAGGCCGCGTGCAGCTGATCCGGCAGGTTCCAGTCCGAAGCATAGGTGCCCTGGCCGGTAATGAGACGCGGATCTTCCAGCCGCAGCGCGCGAATGCCGCCGACATCGAAGTAGCGATGATGTCCGTCCACGACGCCTCCCCCTACTGTGACCGATGGTGCGCATTGTCGCATGCGATTTGGGGTCGCCGGGAAGTCGTCGGGACGCGAGTCTCGTTACGATCGGGTGCTAGAATCGACTTGCCCTTTTGCCATCTACCGAGCTGCAGCTCTCTGGACGACGCTCGGTCCCTCACCCCCAGCCCCTCTCCCGGAGGGAGAGGGGAGCGTAGAGCGCGCCGTGGCTGTCGTCCACTTTGCGAGCGTTGTTGCATAGGAGATCCGCACGATGCGCAACTATCACGACATGGGCGGCCAGAGCGCCGGACCGATCGAGCGCGAGGAGCACCCGCTGCAATACTGGGAGAAGCGCGTCGAGGCGCTCATCTCGGTGCTCGCCGCCAAGGGGCTCACCCGCAGCGACGAAGGCCGGCGCGCGCTGGAGACGCTCGGTGCCGACACCTACCTCGCCTCGAGCTACGCCGAGCGGCGCATCCAGGCGCTCGCCAACAACATGATCCTGCGCGGGGTGATCAGCGTCGACGAGCTGGCGGCAAAGCTCGCCGAGGTCGAGCGGCGCACGGAGCAGCTGCCGTGACACCGCGCTTCTCGCCCGGCGCGCAGGTGCGCGTGCGCAAGGTCGATGCGCCGGGGCATATCCGCACGCCCTGGTACGTCCGCGGCCACGAAGGCGTGATCGAGCGCTTCTGCGGCTACTTCAAGAACCCCGAGGAGCTGGCGTATTTCCGTCCGGGCACGCCGCTGCGCGCCCTGTACCGCGTTCGATTCCGGCAGGCGCAGCTGTGGCCGGAATACCGCGGCGCACCCGGCGATACGCTGGACATCGATCTGTACGAGCACTGGCTGGAACCTGTCGAGGAGCACGTGCGATGAGCGAGCACCATCATCACGATCACAGCCACGGCCACGGCCACGATGGGCATGCGCACGCGCCCGGGGAGCGCCATCCGTTCCAGCCCGACGACGACGATGCCCTGACCTATCCGCGGCGGCTGGAGATCGCGCTGCGCGAGCTGCTGATCGAGAAGCAGGTCATCAGCGCCGACGAAGTGCGCTCGGCGATCGAGGACATGGACGCGCGCACGCCGGCGCGTGGCGCACAGGTGGTCGCCAGGGCCTGGGTCGATCCGGCCTTCAAGGTGCAATTGCTGGCCGATGCGAACGCCGCGTGCGCGAGCCTCGGCCTGGACCTGGGCGTGAGCGAGCTGAAGCTGGTGGCCGTGGAGAATACGGCAGCCGTACACCACGTCATCGTCTGCACGCTCTGCTCCTGCTATCCGCGCGCGCTGCTGGGGCTGCCGCCGGGCTGGTACAAGAGCTTCGCCTACCGCTCGCGCGTGGTGAAGGAACCGCGGGCGGTGCTGGCCGAGTTCGGCCTCGATCTTGCGCAGGATGTTGCGCTGCGCGTGCACGATTCGACCGCGGATCTGCGCTACATCGTCGTCCCGATGCGCCCGCAAGGCACCGAGAGCATGGGGGAAGCGGAACTTGCCGCGCTCGTCACGCGCGACAGCATGATCGGAGTGGCCCAGGCCAGGCGTCCGAGCTAGCGCCGGCCGGGAGGGAGGATCGAGCATGATCGCTGGCGGCGCACGATGAACAATCTCGGCACGGGGCTCGCTAACGCAACCGCCGATATCGTCGAACGCATCGTCGCCTTTCTGCCGAGCCTGCTCGGCGCGTTGCTGCTCATACTCGTCGGGTGGCTGCTTGCGCGCATCTTGCGCGCATTGACCGTGCGCGCGGGGCTCCTGGTCGAAACGCTCGCATCGCGGCTCACCAGCACTCCGGGCGGGGAGCCGTTGCGCATGCGGCGCGCGGCAACCGTGCTCGGTACCATCGTGTTCTGGGCGGCGCTGCTGGTCTTCGTCACCGCGGCCACCCATGTCCTCGAGCTCACCTCGTTCACCGACTGGCTCGCGCGTCTGGTCGGGTATCTGCCTACGCTGGCGGCGGGCGTGCTGATCGTCATCGCCGGTTACGTGCTGTCGCGCTTCGTCGCCGATCTCGTGCTCGCCACGTCCCATCGTCTGGAGACGACCCAGCGCGCACTGCTGGCGCGCGTCGTCCAGGTCACCATCCTCACCGGCGCGATCCTGGTGGGCGCCGACCAGATCGGCATCCGCATCACCTTCCTCGCGATCTTCGCCGCTTCGATCGGCGCCGTGGTGGCGGGCGGCGTCGCATTGGCGGTGGGGTTCGGTGCGCGCGACTACGTGGCGAATCTGATCGGCGCCCATTATCTGCGTCAGGCGTTTGCGGTCGGACAGACCATCCGCGCCGCCGGACACCAGGGCCGCATTCTCGAGATCACGGCGCTGAACGTGGTGCTGGAAACAGCCGATGGGCGCGTGACGCTGCCCGGGCGTATCTACAACGAGCATCCGATCGCGGTGCTGGGCGGCAATGCCAGCCACGGCGAGGTGATCGGCCATGGCTGAGGCCGAGAACGTCACGCTCGCTTTCCTGGACGCGCACCCGGTGGAAGCCGCGCGCGTCATCGAAACGCTGTCGGGCGGCGATGCCGCGGCGTTGTTCGAAACGCTCAGCCCGAGGCTGGGCGCGCCGGTGCTTTCCGCGATGCTGCCGCCCGCCGCCGCCCGCATCCTGGCGCGCATCAACGAGGCGCTGGCGCTGGCATTGCTGAGCGCCGCAGCCACTCAGGCCACGGTCGGGATGCTGCGTCATATCGGCGAACCGACACGCAGCCGGCTGCTGGCGAGCCTGCCGCCCGTTACCGGCGTTGCCACCCAGTTGCTGCTCGGATTTCCGGACGATGCCGTGGGCGCGTGGACCGATCCCGACGTCATCGCCCTTGCTCCCATGCTTTCCGCCGCGGAAGCGTTGAGCCAGGTCCGTGCCAGCGACGCACCCGAAGTGGATACGATCTACGTCACCGATTCGAGCCGCCGCCTGCAGGGCGAGGTGGCGCTGCAGGCTCTGTTGCGTGCGCCCGAAGTCACGCCGATTGCGGCCCTGATGCAACCGACTCCAGTGACGCTCTCGGCCATGATGCCGATCGGATCGGCCGTGAGCCTCGGCGCCTGGCAGCGCGCGGCCTCGCTTCCGGTAGTCGATCACGACAAGCGACTGCTCGGTGTGCTGCGCCGCGCGCGGCTCGCGCAGGCAGCCCGCGAGCGCACCCGGCCCGGGCGCACGCATGATGGCGAAGCTTCGCTTGCCGGCTTGTTTGCGGGCGGCTACTGGGCCGTCGTATCGGGCCTGATCGGCGCCTCGCTGGCGCTGCTGCCGCACGTGAAGCGGGTGTGGCCGGACGATCGATGAGCGCAGCCGCAACCACCGCGATCCGGGCGCTCAACCAGCGCTTCTTCGTCGAATTTCCGCTGGAGGCGGCCCACGAGCTGGAGACGCTGCCGGCGGCCGAGATCGCACGGGCGCTCGCCGCTCACCCGCCGAGCGCGGTGTTGCGCCCCTGGCAGCGGTTCACGCCCGACATCGCAGCCGCGGTGCTGGTGGAAGCGCCGCCTGAGCTCTCGCGCTATCTCCTGAAGGAAGCCCCTGCGGTGGTGAGCGCCTCGGTGCTCGCGCAATTCGAAGCGGACGAACGCGAGCGGCTGCTCGCTTTGCTCGATGCCGCGGTCGCACGCGAGCTGCGCGAGCTGCTTGCCTATCCGGAGAGCTCGGCAGGACGCTTGATGGATCCGGTTCTCGCACCCGTGCGCGCCGAGCTCTCCATCGGCGAAACGCTCGAGCGGCTGCGCTCGGCCCGCCGGCGCGGATTGCGCGAATTGTTCGTGGTCGATGCCGACGGCAAGCTCGCCGGAAGGGTCGAGATCCAGGATCTCGCCACGGCCGACGCCCGTGACGCCCTCGCCTCGATCGTCAAGCCGCTGCTCGCGGTGGCGCGCGATCTCGATCCACGCGAGGACGTGGTGAACATCCTGCAGCAGCAGCCGATCACCGAGCTGCCGGTGGTGGATAGCGAGGGGCGGTTCGTCGGCGTCATTCGCCACGCCGCACTGGTGTTCGCGCTGGAGCAGGAAACGAGCGTCGACATCCAGACCATGGTCGGCGCAAGCCGCGACGAGCGCGCGCTGTCCGGGTCGCTGTTCGCGGTGCGCAAGCGCCTGCCCTGGCTGCAGTTGAATCTTTTGACCGCGTTCCTCGCCGCCTCGATCGTCGGCCTGTTCGAAGGCACGATTGCGAAATTCACCGCGCTTGCGGTGCTGATGCCGGTGGTCGCGGGGCAATCGGGCAACGCCGGTCACCAAGCGCTCGCTGTCACCATGCGCGGCCTCATCCTGCGCGAAGTGTCGCTGCGCCAGTGGCCGCGCCTGTTGTGGAAGGAAGCTGGCGCGGGGTTCCTCAATGGCGTCGCGGTCGCAACCACGACGGCGCTCGGCGTATGGGTGTGGAGCCGCTCGCTCGGGCTGGTCACGATCATCGCCAGCGCCATGGTGATCTCGATGAGCATCGCCTGCGTCGCGGGTGCGATGGTGCCCATCCTGCTGCGCCGCTTCGGTCAGGATCCCGCGACCGCCTCGTCGATCTTTCTGACCACTGTGACCGACATGACGGGATTCTTGTCTTTTCTCGGCATCGCGACGCTGCTTTCGAGCATGCTCGAGTAGCGACCTATAATTGCCCGCAAGCGTGCGCCGGAAATTTGGTCGTCGCTCCCGCGCACGCGGGAGCCCAGGACGGGACACTTCGTCGTGGCCGCCGCCCGCGACCAAGCAATGGCGGGCGGGCTGCATCTGGATTCCCGTTTACACGGGAATGACGTCAACGGGAGGAGCCGATGATCCGCAAACTACGAACCGAGCGCGACAACCAGCAGTGGATGCTCGATCTCGCGCTCAACATGCGCGGGCGCGTGCAGAACTTCGAGCGCGACGACCTGGAAGTTCCGCAGGGCAAGCGCGCGCGCAACTATCGCATGCTGCCGAAGGTGTGGCGGGAAGCGGCGGAGCGCCACGAAGCGCTGGCCCGCCGCGCACACGTCAAGGGCGCGCATGCCTCGGCCACTGCTCACTACGACCACGCCATCGAAGCCTACCGCATGGCGCAGCACCCGATCTATTTCGACAACCACCCGGTGAAACGTCACCTGGTGAAGAAGCTCAACGAAATGGTCGATCGCCGCAGCGAAGTGGCGAGCTATCCGATCGAGCGCGTCGAGGTGCCCTTCGACGACGGCAAGACCATCTCGTGCCTCCTGCACCTGCTGCCGGACCGCCGCAAGGCGCCCTGCGTCATCTACGTACCTGGCATGGATCAGACCAAGGAAGTGTTTCCCAAGGCCGCGCACAACATCGCCATCGAGCGCGGTTTTCATGTGCTCGCCATGGATGGCCCGGGCCAGGGCAGCTCGAACATGCAGAAGATCCGCGCGGTCGGAGACAATTACGAGCGTGCCGGCGCCGCGGTCATCAGCTATCTGCAGAAGCGCCCCGAGATCGACCGGCGCAAGATCGCGATCTACGGCATCAGCATGGGCAGCTACTGGTCGCTGCGCCTTTCGAGCTACGACCACCGCGCCGCGTGCGTCGTGAGCTCGGTGGCCTGCTTCAATCCGAACAACACCATCTTCACGCAGTCGAGCCCACGCTTCAAGCAGATGTTCATGTACATGGCGGGCTACGACGACGAGCAGAAGTTCGATCGGGAGGTGGCGCAGAACATGACGGTGCGCGGCCATCTGGACAAGATTACGTGCCCCACGCTGCTCGTCACCGGCGAGTTCGATCCGCTCTGCCCGCTGGAAGACGCCGTCGAAGCCTTCGAGGACCTGCGCGTGCCAAAGGAGATGTGGGTGTTCGAGAACCAGTACCACCCGCTCTGGAGCATCGCCAACCTCGGCGGGCTGGACTGCCACGACTACGTGCTCGACTGGCTGCAGATGACGATGATGGGGAAGAAACTGTCGCGGCGGCACAAGCGCATCGCCTATATCCGCGAGCACGGCGACGGCCCGTTCGGCAATTGCGAGTGGGCGCCGCCGATCAAGCACGGGCAGGCGTATTTCTGAACGGTATGCGTCCAGACAGTTGCACCTGACGGCAACGCGCGCCGCCAGAACGCCTGAGCGCGAGCTGGCCTGAACGTTGCCTCACTCTCCATTCCGATGATTTGGCGCCAGGTCGGATCGGTGACCAGCACCGAAAGCCGCCGACTGCGCGCACCCAGGCGCTTCCCTCAGCAGCAAAGCGCGGCATAACTTACGCGCGCGCCGCCTGTTACCCGTATGGCGCGGCCGCAGTCGAGACGCGCCCTGCCGCTCGTTCCTCTATTTCCGCCGTTCGTCCGTGCCCATTCAGGATTCCAGGGACGATTCCGATCTTAGTGCAGCGCGGAATTCTATCGGTCGTTTTCGCGGGACGAAGCATTGACCAGAGCA
>WHTS01000111.1 GCA_009377585.1 Betaproteobacteria bacterium | reverse complement strand
CCGATCTGTCCATTTACGATCGCGACCCAGGAGACGACGATGCGCCCCTCACGTGAGCACACCCATCCCGACGCCGATGCGCTGCGCTCGCGTCTGAAAGCGTTGAACCTGCCGTTCATGCTCGAGAACCATCAGGCGTTGGCCCAAACCGCGGCCGACAAGCACTGGTCGCATCTGGACTACCTCTTGGAGTTAGTCAGCGGCGAGAACGCCGCGCGCGAAGATCGTCGCGTGCAGCGTTGCATCAAGTATGCACGCTTCCCCGTGCTCAAAACCATCGATCAGTTCGACTGGAACTGGCCCACCAAGATCAACCGCCTGCTCATCCAGAACCTGTTTCACCTGGACTTCGTCAAGCAGCGCGCCAACGTCGTGTTCATCTCCGGCACCGGGCTGGGCAAGAGCCATCTCATGACCGCACTCGGACATGCCGTGTGCTTGCGCGGCAAGTCGGTACTGTTTACCGGCGCAATCGAAATCATCAATACACTGAGCGCCGCACATGCCGGGGGCAGCATCAAGCGCGCCTTGCACCAGTACATCAAACCCGAAGTCCTGTGCATCGACGAACTGGGCTACCTTCCGATCGACAAGTTCGGCGCCGACTGCTTGTTCCAGATCATCAGCCACCGCTATGAACGCGGCGCTACGCTGATTACAACAAATCGCGTATACAAGCAGTGGGCCAGCATCTTCAACAACGACGCCGTGCTCACCTCAGCCTTGCTTGACCGCTTGCTGCACCACGCAGAGACCGTGCGCATCGAGGGCAAGAGCTATCGATCCAAGGACCAGGTCGAGATCTGAAGAACACCTGCGCTCACCCCCCAGCACGTTCGTGCGACCCACGCCATCGTCAAAACCCATAAGCAGTTTCAAACCGGCCAAATACCGGCATCTTCGAACCGGCGGCCGCAGAAGCCTACGAGACCTTTCGGGACAAGGAAGATGGCTGCATCAAGGTAGTGCTTAAGCCTTGATTCGGTGTGGTCAGGGGCACGGCGGATGCACCAGGCCGTGTCTCAGTCCGAGGAGACTTTCCATGCCGGGATACCGCACGCCACTCGCGGCCACTGCTTTGACCGTGGCCGCAACGTTCTCGCCGGCTAACCTGGCAGCGCCTGGCGCAGAATTCGCCACCACGCGGGAAGGCATCGTCGGCACCTACCGTCGGGCAGTACCCGACGACGACTTCGAGACCTCGAAGGCACGGGACGAGAAAACGAAGCCTCGGGTCATGGAGCGCCAGCAGCAGCTGCTGAACGAGCGCTACGACCTGTCCGATAGGCCGTCGAAGCTCATGATGTCGGGTGGCCGCCGAGCCGTGCAGGACGGCGTTCGGGTGCGCCTTCCCTCCGGCATGTCGTGGGAGAAGCTCTCGCAGATGACGCCTGACCAAGTCAAAGCGCAGAGGGCCTTCCCGAAAGGGTTCCTACCGTTGCCGCACGTCAAGCATGAGACCGGCGGCATGGTGTTTCCCCAATTTGAAATCGACGAGATCGATAAGCAAGAACGGCGGACCCTCAAGCGATTTGACATCGACTTCGATCTTCCAGATCACATGCTGCCCGAGTTTCCGCCGCCCATCTTCCTTCAGCAGCGGCCAGAGCTTGGCGATGTATCTCAGGGCCAGGTCGTCACGACGCGCAACTTCTTCAAGATCTTCAACGGAATCCTCACGCCCGTACAGATGGAAGGTCTGCGCCTTCTCCTGCATCCATTCCCACAGGAAGAGTTCAACATGACCGGCGACCGCAAGGTGGCCGAGCCACAGTTCGGCATCGCCTGCCTAGACTGCCACGTCAACTTCCACACCAACGCGGCGTTCCATCTCAATCCCGACACGCGCCCGCAAGAGCGCCGCTTCCGCATCGATACCGTGAGTCTGCGCGGCCTGTTCAATCAGCAGATCCACGGCTCGAAGCGCTCGCTGCGCTCGGTCGAGGACTTCACCGAGTTCGAGCAGACGACGGCCTATTTCAACGGCGATCACGTCTCGGCCAGCAAGAAGGGCTCGCACCAACCTAACCGCACAACCCAGGTCTCTCTGATGGCGCAGGTGCAGAATATGATCGACTTCCCGCCGGCACCGAAGCTCGATCCGACCGGCAGGCTCGATCCGTCCAAGGCGACCAAGCAGGAGCTCGCCGGCGAGAAAGTTTTCGTCGGCAAGGGCCGCTGCGCAGAGTGCCACAAGCCGCCACACTTCCTGGATCACCAGATGCACGATCTGAAGCTCGAGCGGTTTTACACCCCGGAGGTCATCAATGGCCAAAAGAACGGCGCTGACGGGCCGATCAAGACGTTCACGCTGCGGGGTATCAAGGATTCACCACCCTACCTCCACGACGGACGGCTGCTGACACTGGAAGACACGGTCGAGTTCTTCAATATGGTATTGCAGCTAAAGCTCACGACCGAAGAGAAACAGTCGCTGGTCGCCTACATGCGGCAGCTGTAGTCCTCTACTTGCAATGCCAAGGAGAAAGCCATGCACGTCGCCACGCCGTTCGTTCTCGCAATCATGCTCGCTTCCGCGCCTATTCCGGCCGCCGACAAGAAGGGGAACACCAATGTCGCATCAAGCGACCGGAATTTCGTTATGGAAGCCGCCAGCGGTGGCATTACAGAAGTCCAACTAGGCAAGCTCGCCCAGAAGAACGGCGACAGCGAGGCAATCAAGAAGTTTGGTCAAACCATGGTGAGCGATCACAGCAAGGCGGGCGCCGAGCTTGAAGCCATGGCGAAGAAGCTTGGAATCGACGTGCCGAAGCAGCCAGGAAAAAAGCACGAGGGCGCCTTGAAGAAGCTGGAAGGGCTAAAGGGTGCGCAATTCGATCGCGCCTACGCCGAGCAAATGGTCTCCGATCATGAGACCACAATCTCGCTTTTCGAGCAGCAAGCCAAGACCGGCCAGTCGGCCGAGCTAAAGGCTTTTGCGAGTAAGACGCTGCCGACGTTGCATGATCATCTGAAGATGGCGCGCGCGCTACCAAAGTAACCGTTATCCACGGGCGAGCAGGCCAACAGATGTGCCACCGCCGAAGCTGAGCCCATGAGTCCCTTGAGCGAACACGATACCTGGAGCTAGCTATGGCGCAATTCGGTTGGAAGGCCGGCGCGGAGCAATATACACCCCAAGAGCTGCTCGACTATGCGATTGCAGCAGAAGCCGCGGGGTTCGACTCTCTGGATGTCAGCGACCATTTTCATCCTTGGGCCGAGAAAGGCCAAGCCGCATTCGTATGGACTTGGCTAGGAGCAGTCGCCGCCCGCACGAGCACAATCAAGCTGGGGCCTGGCGTCACGTGCCCGATCCTTCGCTACCACCCCAGCACTGTCGCGCAGGCGTGCGCGACGCTCGCCTGCCTTGCACCCGGTCGGGTCTACCTGGGCGTCGGCACCGGGGAGGCATTGAACGAATATTCTTCTGTGGGGCAATGGCCTGAATACACCGTGCGGCAAGCTCAACTCGGCGAAGCTATCGAACTAATGCGAGCATTGTGGCGAGGCGAGCCGGTCACACACGAGGGTGAGTTCTATCAGCCTCATCAGGCAAAGATCTACTCATTACCTCGGGAGAACATCCCGATTTATGTCTCTTCCCTCGTCCCCGAGAGCGCGTACTTCGCAGGCCTGCATAGTGACGGGCTCTTCACCGTAGGTGGTGAAGAGCCCGACCTCTACCGGGAAATGATCAAGAACTTCGAGGCGGGCGCGAAGAAAGCCGGCAGGGGCGCGGCGCGATTGCCGAAGATAATCGAAGTAGCAGCCGATTTCACGAAAGACAAGGCGAAGGCCATCGCCGCCCGAAAGGAGTACTGGGCCGGTGCGATGGTGCCTGCGATGTTCACGCAGCGATTGCACACGCCCAAGCTCTCGGAGGCGAATGGCAAGGTGGTCGGATCCGAAACGATCGAGAAGGCCACCTGTATCTCAGACGATCCAGCGGCTCACGTCGAGCATGCCCACCAGTACCTTGAGCTAGGGTTCGACCATCTCTACTTTCATTCTGCGGGGCCGGACCAAACCCGGTTTATTGAGGCCTACGGCGAACACGTGTTGCCGCAACTGAAAGCTAGAAGGTCTCGCAAGTCGTCCGGCAAACTACGCAAGCGAGCGTAGCTGTCTCATGCACGTAATGCAGCTTAGTCGCCATACGGAGGACTCATAATGAAAGAGCAGGATCGTCGAAGGAAAATTTCAGAAGTCGCGTACTACCGATCAGCGCATCGAGGCTTTGCACCTAACAATGAAATGGAAGATTGGCTCGAAGCCGAGCGCGAACTCGACGCGCAAAATGTGCCAATTCCAGCAAGTGGAGGCATGTCCCAGGCGGACCCTGTCGGCAAAGGACGCCAGGCTCCTTCCGAGCGTAAGACTTGAATGTAAGAGAGCAATGTCCCATAGGGTTGAATATTAGGACATGTTATGAGGGGGGCGAAGCGGCGCCGCGCGGTCGACTAATGCAGCTTCTTTCTGTCGTTGTGCTCGTCGTAGAGCTTAAGCAGAGACAGCTCGAGTGACGACTGAATAGCGGTTTGAAGCTCGCCCAAATCCATATCGCAAGCAGCGGCTGCAACCTTCAGCGCGTCGATCGCGAACGTAGCCGTGCCCGTCAAACCGTCTTCCGGCACTCGCCATTCGACTCGCAGCTCTCCGCCGGATGTCTTGATGTCTCTTTCGATGAAGCCGTTGATGATCTGGCCAAGCATGTGAACGATCAAGTCTTGCGGCTTCCGATACTCAGCGATCCCGGCGCAAACCTCCACGACTGCCCAGCCGTGCGCGGTGAATTCCAGCGCCTGCTTGCGTTCCGGAAGGGGCAGCCAGTGCACCAGATCTGGGTCAGTTGGTTTGGTAGGCATACCTAACGGGGAGCCGGTTTCGCCTTCGGATCCGATCGGAGCGTGCGGAACGTGATCGAGTATCGCAGTTCTTTGGTCGGAAGGATGTGGTGCTGCCAGCGCCACCGAATATCGCCCTGCATGACGTAGGCAGAACGCGGCGCAAGCTCGATCGCAATCGCCGCCCTGGCGCTCTCAGCCAAATAGGGCCTGAATCGCATTCGGGCTTTTCCTGCAAGCGAGATGCCAACGATTACCTCGAAATGCGGCGCGTCCCTGTGCCAGCCGATCGGCGATCCGGGCTGGTACTCCGTGCAGAGCGCATGGACGAAGGCGCGCTCCTCCATGCCGAGCCATTGCGCGGCCTTCGCGCGGAACGGCAGCAAGAAATCCGGGAAAGGCCTACGCGGATTCGCGGTCTGCGCCTCATTCCCGTAGCTGGCCGGATACTCGCCTTCCCCGAAGCGAACCACGCGCCGGCGGGCCACGTATTGCTGGAAATGCGCCTCCCTGAACGGCAGTTGGGCAAATTCAGTCAGCAAATATTTCTCCTCATCCACCGTCAGGAAGTCGGGACGGTAGATGAGGCCGTGCGGCAGGACCTCCTGCTGGCCGAATAGCGAGGTCTGTATGGCGGCGCAAGTCATAGCAGGAAACTAACATGGGGGTGGCGCTCCATCGTTCAACCACGCTGTCGGCTGCGGGCGCGAGCCGTGCAGGAAATTGCCGCCATCCGAATTGTGAGAGGACGCAATGTCAGCAGTCGGGCGAGCAGCATGCTTTCTTTTCGTCGTAAACGCGTTCGCTGCATGCGGGGATAACACGACGCCATCGAACGTGAGGTCCGCGGGCGACAAAACTAAGGTAGAGACCAAGGTGTTGGAGACTGGGACCGCGCTGCTACAGGGCAAAGAGCCGCTGGAGGCACTCAACATTTACATGGATGGGTTCCACTTTTACAACGGGGACATCAAGGCCCAGATGGAGGCTCACCATTACTGCTCCGTGGTGAATGAGGATGTGAACCAGTGCGTGATCTTCGACGGCAACGGCAGGGACGCCAAGATCATGCGAGTCGAGTACATCATCAGCCGGAAGCTGTTCGAGACGTTACCAGAAGAAGAAAAGAAACTCTGGCACAGCCATGTCCATGAAGTGAAGGGTGGCCAATTAATCGTTCCCGGCGTTCCAAAGAAAGCGGAGCACAGATTCATGGAGAAAATCATTGGGACGTATGGAAAGACTTGGCACACTTGGCACACGGACCAAAAGCTTCCTCTGCCGCTCGGCCATCCCATGCTAATGATGGGGTTCACGGCCGATGGGCAGATCAACGAGGCGATGCTGACGTCGCGCGACAAGCGCTTCGGTATTACCTCGGCGGAGAATCGCAAGGACCGCGAAAACATCCCCGCTCGCCACATTGCGTCCGGCGCGGATGCCTGGCAACGGGGGAATGTCATGCAGCTAACGCTCCAGCCGCTTGCCACGGGAGCGCCGGTTCCTCATAGCGACAATGATCCACCCGTGGCCAAGTAGCCGCCCGACGGCCAAATAAGGGGGGTGCATCATGGTACGGAAGTCAGTGATCAGGCCCTGGTGTGGGCCGGTGTTCAATGGGCATGAACAAGGCAATGATCTGCGTCCAACTTTTCTTGCCGTTGACGAGGCAGGATTCGCCGCGTCGACGCCATCGTCTAATTGCCGCTGTTCAACGGGAGTTAACCAATGAATTCGGCGGCGTCACCGCCTTCATCAATGCGCCGGCGGAAGGCGCTTGGCGAAAGGCGCAGCGCACGGTGCGGGACGAGATCATCGTTATTGAGGTCATGGTGAAGCGTCTACGCCGCGCGTGGTGGAAGCGGTATAAGCGAGAACTAGAGCGACGCTTCGTTCAAGATGTCGTTGTAGTAAGAGCAATTCGAATGGAAGTGCTTTAATTGGATGAACGATCTTGGGTAGCGGAACTCATGAAGAAAACGAAATTGCGGTTGACGAAGGAGTTCGCCGTTGTTCTTGGCAACCGAAGAGCGCAAGCGGCGGAGATGGTTCTCAGGCCAGGCGACAAAGAGGGCGATTCGCGCAATCGCCATCGGGGCGCCGACCAATGGCTGTTTGTCGTTTCAGGGGAGGGCGTCGCCATCGTTAACGGTAAGCGCCATCGCCTTTCCGAGCGGTCACTGCTGCTGATTGAGCACGGTGATGAGCATGAGATCCGTCAGGTCGGCGAAGAGCCATTGCGAACGCTGAACATTTACGTTCCGCCTGCCTACGACAAGAAAGGAGAGCCCCTTCCGCGGGGGAGCCGATAAGAGTCGCGTCGAGGGGCCTCAAAGGTGGGGGCTGTCTCGCTTCCTCTTTTGCACTAAAACCCAATATGTTGTTTGTTCATCGGGGCTACTTTGAGAACTGCCACCGACCTCTCAGCAATAAGGCGAAATTCCCAAAGATTTCTTTCAAGCGACGGCCATCGCAAGTACCGCTGCCGCCATAACCCCGGTCGTGAGCCATCCCAAGGCTATAGTGAAGCGGGACAAAGTGAAGCGTCCCATCTGTTTATGACGGCTTCCGACCCAAGTCATCGCTGCGAGCACCGGTACTGCGACGATGCCATTGATGACTGCACTCCAGATCAAGCCTTCTATGGGATCGAGCGTCGAGAAACCCATGCCAATGCCGAGCAGGGTCGCCGCCGCGATGACCCCGTAGAAGCCTACTGCTTCCTGCGGTTTGTTCTGCAGCCCACATTTCCAGCCGCTCGCTTCACCGATCGCATAGGCCGCCGATCCTGCTAGAACGGGCAGGGAAAGTAGACCCGTGCCAATGATGCCTAGGCTGAACAGAGTAAACGCAAAGGCTCCAGCGATCGGACGCAATGCCTCAGCGGCCTGCGCGGCGCTGCCGATGTCTAATTGGCCCTGCGCATGCAACGTGACGGCGGCACTCACCATGATTGCCGCAGCGACCAGGTTGGAGAGCGCCATGCCGACGAACGTATCCCAGCGAATGCGCACGAGCTCGGCCGGCGCTTCGCGCGGGCGTTCCTTGAGCGGATGAGCATGGGGGTGCTGCGCGATTTCCTCGACCTCCTGACTGCTTTGCCAGAAAAGGAGATAAGGACTGATCGTAGTGCCGAGAATGGCAACGACAATCGTGAAAACTTCCGAGGTCGGCGCGAAATGTGGCGTGACCAGAGCACGTCCTGCCGCAGCCCAATCCACATCGACCACAAAAACGACTGCGACATAGGCAAAGAGCACCAGCGTCAACCACTTCAGATAGCCGGCATAGCGATCGTAGGGGATCCACAGCTGAAGCCCGAGTGAAAGCATCGCAAAGGCGACTGCGAAGCAGTGGTGATTCCAGCCGGTCACGAGTTGCGCGGCAGCACCCATCATCACGAGATTGGCGCCGATATTGATCGTATTAGCCAGAAAGAGCAGGCAAACGAGCAGACGCACAATGCTGAGCGGGAGCACGTACGCGATGTTCTTGGCCAGACCGCAACCGGTCACGCGCCCGATCTGGGCACTAACGAGTTGCACGGCCACCATGAGCGGATAGGTGAGGGCGATCGTCCAAAGCATGTTGAACCCGAACTGCGCCCCGGCCTGCGAATAGGTTGCAATCCCGCTAGGGTCGTCATCCGCGGCGCCGGTGACTAGGCCAGGGCCAAGGCGGCGCAGAACGCCGCGGCGGTTCGACTGGGGCGATGCTGAACCTCCACCTCGCGTAGGTCGGTAAAGTCTCACAGACACGCCGGGCAAGGACCGATCATCCGGGAGAGTTGCCGCGTGCGAGGCGGCTTTGCGCGCAGAGGGATGTCGCGGCATGCATGCATGTCATAGCTTCAATGAACGCGAACTTGTGTGAAGGGGAACCGTGCACCCGTTACGGAAAGCAGCTCTCAATGAGCAGTGCCTAGGCCATCCTTAGATGCTCGAATAACCCAGAGATGTGGCATCCTTTCAAGGGACGAAGTACGCGCGAATGCAGCAACCGGGTAAAGCAAAGGCTGCACCCGAGCTCGGATGTGGGCAAGAACCGTCGCGGTGGGCGCGCGGGCCTCAGGCATGAGCGGTGCGCAAGTTAGCCCGTTAGCGTCCCAGGTGTCCCATGGCAATTTCCCCCCGAGAGTGGTGGTCCCTCGTCAAGACGTCAATTGGGGCATGGAGCGACGACTATGCGCCCAGCATGGGTGCCGCGATCGCTTACTACACGGTTTTCTCGCTTGCGCCTTTGCTGCTACTGGTGATCGCCGTGGCCGGCTTCTTTTTCGGCCGAGAGGCCGTCCAGGGGGAAGTGGTCGGGCAGATTCAGGGACTGATGGGTCAGGAGGGGGCCGTTGCGGTCGAAGGGTTGCTCAAGAGCGCAAGCGAGCCGCAAACAAGCGCGATAGCGGCCATAGCCAGCATACTTCTCCTGATCTTCGGAGCGACGACGGTGTTCGCCGAGATCCAGAACGCACTTGACCGGATCTGGAAGGTGCCGGCGGCCAGGAAGCCGGCCGGCGTGTGGGGGTTCATCCGGACGCGTCTACTCTCGTTCGGGCTGGTGCTGGGCCTGGCCTTCCTCCTTCTCGTTTCCCTCATTGTGAGCGCGGCGGTAGCCGCGCTCGGCACCTGGTGGGGTCAGTATTTCGAGGGTCAGGAAGCTCTGCTGCAGCTCGTCAATCTGGTCGTCTCGCTTGTCCTCAGCACGGCGCTCTTCAGCATGATCTACAAGCTGATGCCCAGAACGCCGATCGCATGGCGGGATGTCTGGATCGGCGCCACGGTGACCGCCGTGCTCTTCGAAATCGGAAAATTTCTGATTGGTCTCTACCTCGGCAAGAGCGGTGTGACCTCCGGGTTCGGCGCCGCCGGTTCTCTGGCCGTGCTCCTCATCTGGGTCTACTATTCGGCGCAGATCTTCCTGCTAGGTGCCGAGTTCACCCGCGCCTATGCGCTCGCCCACGGCTCCGGCCATGAGCCCTCCGCCAACGCCACCAGCCAGGAGAATCGACGCCAGCGTCGTGAGTTGCGGCGCGTTGCGAGTTGAGCCCGCACTGTCGACCTGGGCCTGTCTAGCCGCTAGGCCAGTGACCCGCGAACGGGCCCACGGCGCTTGCGCGACGGCGTCAAGCTTCAAGTCGACCGCGTATGGGCGTCCTAACGCAAATCGCCGAGTCATCCGTCGTGCGCTTCCCAGCATGATACAAAACCTTATGGTCCATAGCCGCGATCAGAGTGTCCGCGGGTAGGCAAGGAGAACTGCGCATGAGCCTTCCCACCGAGCCCATCGGCAGTATCCCGCGTCCGGCGCCCCTCATCGAGGCCGTTGCCACCTATGGGTCGGAGGACCCGCGCGTCGAGCCGCTTTATCAGGAGGCCGTGCGCGACACCGTGCGCGAGTTCGAGATGACCGGCTCCCCGGTGATCTCTGACGGCGAGCAGCGCAAGTATCATAACTTCTGGGACTATCCCGTCCAGGGGCTCATCAACACGGCGCCCGACGGCTTTCGGATTCCGTTCGCCGCCGGCCATATCCGCCGGATGCCACGCCTCGTACGCGGCCCGTTCAGTTATCGGCGCTACGCCGACGGGTTCCTCGCCGAAGCGCTTCGGCATTCAAGTGTTCCCGTCAAGCAGGCACTCATCTCCCCATCGGCCCTGAGCCTGATGTACCCGGCAGAGGGCATCCCGGATTACTCGCGCGATGAATTCATCCATGATCTGATTCGCGAGCACGAGACCGAGATCCGCCGCTGTTTGCAGCGCGGTGCGCATTGCGTTCAGATTGATTTCACCGAGGCGCGTCTCGCCATGAAAATCGATCCGAGCGGGGAGTTGCTGCACAGCTTCATTGACCTCAACAACCTCGCGCTGTCACGCTTTACGACGGAAGAACGGGTCCGGCTGGGGGTGCACACGTGTCCCGGTAGCGACCTGGATTCGACCCACAGCGCCGATGTGGATTACGGGCAACTGCTCCCGAGTTTGTTTGAAATCAATGTGAGGAATTTTTACGTCGCACTAGCCGGCGAGAAGGACCGGCGGCACATACTCCGCATGATTCGTCAATACCTGAAGCCGGGCCAGCGGGTGTTCGTGGGAGTCATTGCTCCGATCGATCCGCGCCTTGAGACCGCACAGGAAGTCCGCGATCGGATTCTCGAAGCGGCCGAATACATTTCAGTGAACCAGCTCGGCACGACCGATGACTGCGGCTTTTCCCCATTTTGCGACGACACGTCGACGACGCGCGCCATGGCTTTCGCCAAGATCAGCGCCCGTATTGAAGGAACGAGCCTCGCCGCAGCCGAGTTGCGGATCGCTTAGCGATGACGGACGATGAAGAGGAACGGCTTCGTTCCGTCACACTCGAGAATGCTCGCTCGATCCTGGCCGCCCGTACACGCGCCGAGGAGGAGTTGCGAGCCGCTCAAGAGCAGTTGCGCGAGGAGAAGCGGGGTCTTGAGATTCTCAACGCTATCGGAATGAAGCTTGGGTCGCATCTGGACACGAAAAGCATCGTGCAAGCCGTCACCGATGCAGCGACCGAGCTCTCCGGCGCGAAGTTCGGCGCCTTCTTCTACAACGTGATCGGCAAACAGGGCGAGGCCTATCAGCTATTTACCCTTGCAGGCGCGCCGCGTGAGGCCTTCGGAAGATTCGGAATGCCTCGGAATACACCCATCTTCAATCCGACATTCCGCGGCGAGGGTATCGTTCGTTCCGACGACATCACCCGCGATCCCCGGTACGGAAAAATGGCGCCCCATTACGGCATGCCGCAGGGTCATCTGCCGGTGAAGAGCTATCTGGCCGTACCGGTCGTATCGCGTTCGGGCACCGTCCTCGGTGGGCTTTTCTTTGGTCACCCGGATGCCGGCGTCTTTACGGAACGCGCTGAGCGCTTGATAGCCGGGGTCGCAGCCCAGGCCGTGATCGCGATGGATAACGCCCGGCTGTATGAAAGCGAGCGCGAAGCGCGTGCGGACGCTGAACACTTAAGCCACCTTAAGGACGAATTTCTTGCGACCCTGTCACATGAACTCCGCACGCCACTGAGCGCGATACTCGGCTGGGCGGGTGTGATCGCCAGCCGCCCCATGAGCCACGAGCATCTCCGACACGCCGTGGAAGTAATCGAGCGCAATGCACGGGCGCAAACGAGCCTGATTGAAGACCTACTTGACATGTCCCGCGTCACGTCAGGAAAGATTAGGCTCGATGTCCGAACATTGCCGCCAGCTCTCGCTGTTGAGGCAGCCCTCGACAGTGCACAACCGGCGGCGGACGCGAAGGGTCTGCGGCTTGAAAAAATCATCGACCCCAAGGCTGGGCCTATCATGGGAGATCCGTCTCGCCTGCAGCAAATCGTATGGAATCTTCTCTCGAACGCCATCAAATTCACGTCTAAAGGGGGCAAGATTCAGGTCGTTCTGCAGCGGGTCAATTCCCACATCGAGATAAGTATCGCGGATACGGGCATTGGGATCAGCTCGGAGTTTCTCCCGCACGTATTCGATCGGTTTCGCCAAGCAGACGCGGGTAGCGCGCGGCGTCACGGCGGGCTCGGTCTGGGCCTCGCGATTGCAAAGCAGCTCGTCGAATTGCACGGGGGATCGCTGCGGGCGGCGAGCCTTGGCGAAGGTCAGGGCTCAACCTTCACCATCGCCTTCCCGCTAACTGCCGTGCATCGCGCACCTGCTGCAGAGAAGGCCGAACACCCGGCTGCAGATCCCTTGCAGCCCGCGCCCTCTCAACTGCCGGACCTCGCGGGCCTTGTCGTCCTGGCGGTTGATGACAATGCGGACGCGCGCGAACTGATGCACAAAATCCTTGAAGACTGCGGCGCATTCGTCATGACCGCAGCAAGCGCAGCGGAAGCTCTGAACCTCGTCGAGCGTGAGAAGCCCCATCTTATTGTCACTGACCTTGGCATGCCGGAGGCCGATGGTTTCGAGCTGCTGAGGCGCCTGCGCAACCTTGGCCCAGAGCGCGGCGGCAACACCCCGGCTATCGCCCTGACTGCCTTCGCCCGCGCCGAAGACCGCATGAAAGTCTTGCGGGCGGGCTTCCGGATCCATATCTCTAACCTGAATAATTCACGAAGCGCCTAAGACAAAGGCTCACTTCATGGTAGAACGCCGTTGCGAGACGAGCGAACCGCCAGGGAAGGAGCCTTTGCGTGAACGACGATAGCACACGACAGAGTGTTTTGTTCGAAGATCTGTTCGGCAAGCGAGTGGTTGCGCAGTTCGACCAGCCGCACGCGAGTTCCGATGGGGGTGCGGTGTTGCTCAAAGCGTGTGATGCGCGGCTGGGTTTGATCGATCGGTTGAGCGCTTGCGCGCGCGACGCTCGGCAAGCGGGGAAGATTCAGCACACGCTGGATGATCTGATCCGGCAACGGGTGTTTGCCATTGCCTGTGGGTACGCGGACTGCAACGATGCGGCGCGCTTGGCCGATGATCCGGTGCAGTAGCAGTAGCTGTTGCTGGAGCGTGATCCGGTGACGGGAGCGGGGCTCGCCTCGCAGGCGACGCTGTCGCGCTTGGAGAATGCACTGGGGCCGAAGAGCTTGTATCGGATGGGGCTGGCGCTGGCGGAGACGGTCATCGAGCGCCAGCGCAGACGCCTGCGCGGGCGGGCCAGGCGCATCACCATCGAGCTCGATCCAACCGATGACCCGACCCACGGCGGGCAACAATTGACGCTGTTCAACGGCCACTACGACACGTGGTGTTATCTGCCGGTAGCGGGGTTCGTCCAATTTGATGCCGAGCCCGAGCAGTATTTGTTTACCTATGTGTTGCGGCCCGGGCGTGCGCCGGCGAAGCTCGGGGCGATCGGGATCCTTGATCGAATGTTCGGGCGCCCGCGCGAGGCGTTTCCGAAGGCGCGGCTGTTCGTGCGCCTCGATGGTGGGTTTGCCTGCCCCGAGATCCTGGGGTTCCTCGAATCCGAGGGCGTTGACTACACCATCGCCATGGCGGGCAACGCGGTGCTCGATCGGCTCGCCGAGCCGTGGATGAAGCAGGCCCGCTCGGCTTCGGCGAACAGCGGCCAAACCGAGCACATATACGGGGAGTTTCGCTACGCCGCCAAGAGCTGGGCGCGCAGACGCCGAATCATTCTCAAGGCCGAAGTGGTGTGCCATCCGGGGCGCGAGGCGCGTGACAACGCGCGCTTCGTCATCACTAACTTGGCCGCGGCACCGCGACGGTTGTACGAAGATATTTACTGCCAGCGGGCG
Source organism: Betaproteobacteria bacterium (assembly GCA_009377585.1). Lineage (NCBI taxonomy): Bacteria > Pseudomonadati > Pseudomonadota > Betaproteobacteria > Betaproteobacteria bacterium. The sequence continues at coordinate 5,304 of WHTS01000111.1, read as the reverse complement.
AACATCGAGCTGCGCATCAAGGAGCTGCACCATGGGCTGGAGATCGATCGCACGAGTTGCACGCGCTTCTGGGCCAATCAGTTTCGCGTCCTGCTCACCGCGGCGGCTTATGTGCTGATGCAGGAGTTGCGTACCCGCGCCGCCGGCACCGACTGTGCTCGGGCACAGGTCTGGACCTTGCGCGAACGGCTGTTCAAACTCGGTGTGTGGCTGACCCGCTCGGTGCGCCGCGTCGTATTGCATCTGCCTCAGAGTACGCCTTGGAGCTCGGACTGGTGTCAGATCGCGCGGCGCTTGGGCGCCGTCTGCGGGTAGCGTTCCGTTCGCCCCTCGCATGACCTCTGCTCGCAACACCGGAGCGGGCGCCTTCACACCCCTGCCCGCGAAGTCTTGCCAGGCAAGGCACGAATTTGGGACTGAGCGCGAATTCGCCCAGCCCATCATCGTCGCAACGATCTGATCGGCTCCACGCAACGACAGAACCATACGCTATACCGACCCATTCGCGGAATTCATGAATAATGCAGGCTAGGGCCCGGCGTGCCGGACCCACCGCGCGATCTGGCGGTGAGGGCCAAATCCCGACATCGTCTGGCGGCGGGTTCGCTCGTGCTCGCGCGATCGGTGCTGGGCGGTTTACACCATGAGTATTCGCTGGCCACTATGCAGATGAGCTCGTGACACTATGCCGCGAGTCGTGTGGGTAGGTTCCCTTTGGGATTATTTGCGCACCACAGCCGCGCCAGACCTAGTGAAACGCCCCCGGCTTGCGCTGGCGAGCGCCGGATCTTTCACCCTACTGAGCACGGGATTCCCCGTTTGCCGCGGGCCGTTGGCCTCCTGCACGCGCATGTGCTAGCGTGCAGGCACCGCTCCACGCGCCAAGAGAGAGACACATGAGCCGCCTTCCTTCCCGGCTACCGCTCGCCGCCGCGCTCGTTCTATCGTTCGCAGGGGCCGCCCTCGCCCAGGACTATCCCGCCAAGCCGGTGCGCATGATCGGCCCCTCGTCGCCCGGCGGCGGCATCGATACCAACGGCCGCATCCTGGCGGCCGCGTTCACGCAGAGCATGGGTCAGCAGTTCGTGCTCGAGAACCGCCCGGGCGCGGGCGGGCGCATCGGCACCGAGCTTGTGTCCAAGGCGGCGCCCGACGGCTACACGCTGCTCTTCAGCGCTGCGGCCGCGATGACGATCCACCCGAACACGTACAAGAACCTCCCCTACGATCCGGTTCGCGATTTCGCGCCGATCAGCCTCGTTGCGTTATCGGAGTACATACTGGCCGTGCACCCGTCGCTGCCCGTCAAATCGGTCAAAGACCTGATCGCGCTCGCCAAGGCCCGCCCCGGGCAGATCGTGTATGGCTCGTCGGGCACGTTCGGGCTGCCGCACCTCGGGGGCGAACTGCTCGAGCAGGCCGCGGGCGTCGACATGCTGCACGTCGCCTACAAGGGCGGGGGGCCGGCAGCGCGCGCGATCCTGGGCGGCGAAGTGGCGTTCATGTTCGGCACAGGCCCCACGGTGGTTCCGCTGGCGAAGGCCGGCCGGTTGCGGCTCATCGCCATCGCCTCCAACAAGCGTTCCCCTGCGCTGCCCGAGCTGCCGACGGTTGCAGAGACCGTTCCGGGCGTGGAGGTGAGCGCCTGGTACGGGCTCCTCGCGCCGGCCGGGACGCCGCAGCAGATCATCACGCGCCTGCACGCGGAAACGGTGAAGGCGATCGCGGATCCGAAAGTCGCGGCGGCCATCCGCAATGCGGGCGGCGAGCCGGTCACGAGCACTCCCGCAGAGTTCGCCGCGCACATCAAGTCCGAGATCGCGCGCTGGGGCAAGGCAGTGAAGGCCGCGAACCTTCCGATCCAGTAGCTCCGGTCGCGGTCGAGCGACTGCGAGCCCGAGCGGCTCGAACGTCAGGCCGGCGTGGCTGCGCGAGCAATCGCGCCCACGTCCGCGACTTTCTCCACCGTCCAGCAGAGCTCGATGAGCTCGTCGATGCGCGTGGCAGGAACCACGGGCGCGACCAAGTCCCGGAACTTGGCTTCCAGATCGGCATCGCTCATGGGCCGCGCCAGCGTGCCGAGCGCATGCGGCACGTGCCGCTCGAGCACCGTGCCGTCGCGCAATACGATCTTCACCCGAGCTTCCAGGTAGGTCTTCGCGCCGGGATCGACGTGTGCCTGCACGCGTCCGCGCAAGTCGACGACCGCGGGATCGAGGACCGCCTCGTCGCCGAACTGCGTCTCGCCCGCCGCGCCACGAACGAGCGCCACGGCGGCGGCGTGATAGACGCTGAACTTACCCTCCAGGCCCGTCTGCGGGGTGCGCTTGCCGGTCAGCTCCAGCACCATGGGATGGATGCCGAGCTCGACGCGCTCGATCGTGCGATGGTCGATGCCGTGCATATGCCGTAACTCCAGGCAGCCGTCGATAGCGGCGTGGATCACCAGTCCGCAGGGGTAGGGCTTGTACATGTTCCGGCCGAGCTCGAAGCGCTCGCCCAGCCCATCCGTGATGAGCAGCGGATCGAAGCGCGTCGACATGACGCGGGCAAAGCCGCGCGGCGCTTCGATGCCGCGCTCCGAGCTCGAGAAGTCCCGTTGCGCGAGCAACGCGGCCATCAGCCCGTTGCGGGCCGCTTGCCCGGGATGGAAGCTCTTGCACATGGTCCCGAACATCTCGCGCAGGCCCGCCGACTGTGTCGCCGCGATGCCGAGCGCCCAGGTCATCTGCCGATGCGTTAGACCAGCGAGCTTACCGGTGGCCGCTGCGGCGCCGAAGACCCCGGCAGTCCCCGTGATGTGCCAGCCGGCGTCGTAGTGCTCGGGAAAGACCGAGAGTGCCACCCGGCATTCGACTTCGACGCCGAGTACGAAGGCGTGCAGGACGTCCGCACCGGGGGTGCCGCGCCATTCACTGAAGGCAAGGAGCGCGGGGTAGACCGGCGCGCTCGGGTGCACGGCCATTTCGTGCGTGTCGTCGAAGTCGAGCACGTGCGAGCTGGTCCCGTTCAGAAACGCCGCATTCGGAACATCCAGTCGCTCCTTGCGGCCGAACACGGCCGCCTGCGGCGGGCCCGCGAAGGGTGCGATGGCGGCAAGCGCACATTCGATCGTCTCGTGCCGCGCCGTGCCGATCGCGCACCCGAGCCAGTTGAGCAGGGCGCGCTTCGCCTCGTGGCGGATGGACGCGGGAATGTGCGCGTAGTCGGAATCCATCACATAGCGGGCGAGGATGCGAGTTGCTTCGACTTCCTGGTTCATTTGCGATGACCTTGAGCTTTCGTGAAAGGAATCGGCGTGTGGCGTCCTAGTGGACCAATGCGTTCTTCCGAACTTCGAGCGACAGCAGGCAGAGGCTTACTGTGCGGCCCGATTTCCCGCCGCGCGCGTGCGCGCCGCAGATCAACGCCGCTCGCCGCATGTCCCTGTGCTAGGATCACCGCAGAATCCCACCACGGAGGAGCACATGGCGAAGATACGTCACATCGCGATCCGCTGCGAGGATGTCGAAGCGACCGCAGCCTTCTTCCAGCAGGTCTTCGGGCTCGAGCTGGTGCAGCGGCGCGACCACGGGCCGATCGACCTTTCCGACGGCGACGTCAACATCACGCTCCTGCCGACCACCACCCGCGGTGAGACACGGCCTGCCGGCTTCGAGCACATCGGCTTCAGCGTGGAGGACGCCGACACCACCCGGCGACGCCTGATGGCGGCCGGCGCCACCGAGCTCAATCCGATCGCGCTGGGCGATGCCTACTACGAGTCGAAGTACCGGGTTCCCGAGGGCCTCGTCATCGACGTTGGCCAATGGCGCGGCACTTCGCCGCTGCCGGGCAAGGAAGACTCGATCGCGTCTCCAGCTCGCCGCAAGGCCAGTATGGTCTGAATGGGGACAGACCCCAATCGGGGGCTGTTCCCAATTGGCGAATCGGCGTCCCTTTCCAATAGAAGGAGATCACCATGGCGCGACTCGTGAAGCGAACCGCAACCTCGCCGCTGAAGGTCGAAATCGGCAGCGAAACGCGCTGGATCTGCGCCTGCGGGCTGTCGCGCAACCAGCCCTTCTGCGACGGTTCGCACAACAAGCTCAGGACGGCCGAGGAAGGTCCCGACCTGTGCTGGTACGACTCGCAAGGACGGCGCCATACATGCGTGGAGCCGCACGATGAGGCGCTGAGCTGGTAGGCGGCGTCCGAGGGGTGCGAGCAGGCCTCGCGAGCAGCCCAGCGATGGAATTCGGTCAAGACGTCCGCGATGCGCTGATCGATGCGTTGAGCCGTCGCGCAAGGCGCAATCGCGATGCGTTCGGTGAACGCTATCGGGACCACGACCTGTCCGGACGCGGCGAGGACTTCTGGCGCGAGTACAACGTCATGGCGTACGAGTGCGAAGCCGGCATCGACGTCGCACGTGAGACCGATCTGGGGCCGGGTGAAAGCTGGTTGAGTTGGCTCGATCGAGTCGACCAGATTTTCCTGAAGAAGCGATACTACGAGGCGAGTAAGGCGATCGCTGAGGTGCGCGTGCACGCATTCCGCAGCATGGACAGCGATCAAGTCGTGCTCGCGGCGACCGGTTTCGTCACTTGCGATGTATACGATCCAGCCATCGAGAGCGTGGAGGAAGAGGCGGTTCTGCGGCGCATTGCCACCGAGGCAGCCTGCAATGGCGCTCGCCGCAACGCTGCGTGCAAGCTGGTGCGCCTTTTTCCCGGCCGTTACGAAGAGCTGTTGCGGACCGAGGAGGTGGAAAAACCCCCGTTCGCCGAGCGCGTGAAGCGGGATGCGACCGAGCCCGACTGGAACGGCATGCCGCGTCCCGCGACGATCCTCGGGCATCCGTTGAACAATAGCGCGATCGAGCAACTGGTCGGCGCCGCGCAAGGCGAGCTCGAAGCAAAGCAGCGGAATGTCGCCGAAGCTTTAGCAGAGCAGCGGGATGCAACCGATTCTCGAACCAGCCCGGCATCCAATCCGGCACCCAGCCGCGTCGGCGCGCGCTTGAAGGCCTTCGTCGGCCGTGCGTTCGGCAGGCCGTAGTGTCCAACAATTCAAACGTTGTCCGCGGTAGACTTTCGGCATGGGTTCGGCCCCTTCAGTGCTGACGTTTCTCCTGATGGCTGTCTAGGGCTGGGTCCACCGCCATCAGTTGCTCGTCATCGAGTTCCTCCAGGCCGAGAATCGGATGCTTAACCTGCATTATTCATGAAATTTGCGAGCGAGGCCGTGGGGTGCATGATTTTTCCGTTATGCACGGTTGATCAGGTGTCGAGATGACGGTCCGAACCACGAACTCTGGATCGA
>WHTS01000110.1 GCA_009377585.1 Betaproteobacteria bacterium | reverse complement strand
TGGGAAAACAATAGAGCCGGGAAATTACGGTCAGCAAGGTCGGACCACGATTACAGTGGCAGTGGCGAAATCGTGGTCTGTCCCCGATCACGCCGATTACGTTAGCGCCTGCCTCGATCGCCGCCGCGATCCCGATCGCGCTCGTCGCGGCTCGCATCCATGATCACCAGCGTTTCCACGGCAACCCCATCGCGGTTGAAGCGCACGGAGTAGTACCCCGATTGCGGGCTGATGCGCATGCGCCACGACCAGACCGCTTCGCCCCCGAAATACTGCAATTCGGATGGCATTCCGAGCAGGGCGCGCACCTGCTCCTTGGTGCTGCTATGGCGCACGATCCTGGCGAACTGCGCCTGGGTGATCAATTGCGTCACGTCGAGCACGCGGCCGTCCCCGGCGGCGCGAATGAGCCACGTCTGGTCGCCCACCGGGCCGGTTGCATATTCCCACAGTTCGTTGCCGTCGCGATCGAAGCGGATATCCGTGGGGCGGCCCATCCGGTCGCGCACCTCGGCCAGTGTGGACTGCTGCGGCACGACGCTCTGGATGCCGCCGCACGCGGCGAGAAGCAAGGCGGGCAGGAGGACAGGAAGCAGGGCAGGAAGCGCTCGGTTGGGACTCATGCGAACCTCGTCATGGCATGGCCGGCTGCTATGGTAAATCCGGCCGGGGCGTGACGACACACACGACCGTACGGCGGCTTGTGTTGACGGCGGAGGATCAGCCGCAGGATACTGGCGCGCAATTGCGCTTCGCAACGCCCGTCCGGACCACCGGACGCCCACCAGGAGGAGAAGTCATGCGCCATGCCGCGTTTCATGCTGCGACCATTGCCGCTGCGATTGCATTCATGCCGGCCGCCACAGTCCTTGCCGCCCAGAGCTCGGCGTGGAAGCCGGAAAAGCCGGTGGAGTTCGTCGTGCAGGCGGCTGCCGGCGGCGGCAGCGACATCTTCGCCCGCTCGATAGCCAAGATTCTTGCGGATGAGAAGATCGTCACGGTGCCCATCAACGTGGTCAACAAGCCGGGCGGCAGCGGCGCGGTCGCGTACTCGTACCTGAACGGCAAGAAAGGCGATCCGCACGTGATCGCGTCCATGACAGTCGGCTATCTCACGACGCCCATTCAGGGGCATTCGCCGGTCAGCTACAAGAATTTCACCAATACCGCGGTCCTTGCCGTCGAGGATTATGTCGGTGTGGTGCGCGCGGACTCGCCGTACAAGACGCTCAAGGACCTGATTGCCGCAGCGAAGAAGAAGCCCAATGGCATTCGGGTGGGCGGTGCCAGCCCTTCCGGATCGGACGCCATCATAAAGCACCGCCTGGAGAAAGCCGCCGGTATCAAGTTGAACTTCATCGTGTTCCAGAGCGGTGGCGAGGTGAATGCGGCGCTGCTCGGCGGTAACGTCGACTTCGGAAGCCCGAATCCAAGCGAGGCCACGGAGCTGATCAAGGCGAAGCGGCTGCGGGCGCTCGCGATGTTCTCCCCGGAGCGGCTCGAGAAGTGGAAGGACGTGCCGACTGCGAAGGAGCTCGGGATCAACGTGACGCTGGATCAATTTCGCGGCGTCGTGGCCGCTGGCGGCATCACCAAGGACCAGGCGCAGTTCTGGGAGGACGCGATGGTGAAGATGGCGAAGTCGGCCGGCTTCAAGAAGTACCTCGACGATAACGGCTTGCGCCCGCTGCTCAAGGTTGGCGCCGAGGCCGTCAAGTATCTGGAAGAGGAGAACAAGTCCTACACCGAGATCTTGACCGAGCTGGGCATCCTGAAGAAGAAGTAGAGATCTCTTGTCGCGTCCCGCGATGGCTGCGCGGAGGAGGAGAAGGCCATGACGCGCGCCGACTTCTACGGCGGGCTGATCCTGTCGCTGTTCTTCGGTGCCGCCCTGTGGGAAGGGTGGAGCTTCCAGTACGGCACCGAGTTCTCGCCCGGGCCGGGGTTCGCCCCGGTCTGGTTGAGCGCGATCGGCTTGTGCGTATCGCTACTGGTCGCTGTCCATGGATTCCGGGCGATGCGAAACGGGGCGTCCGAGGCGAAGGCGCCTGCACTGGAGAAATGGGGCGCCCTGCGGGTGATTCTGACGCTGGTCGGCCTGGCCGCGATGATCTTCGTCGTGCCGTGGCTGGGCCTGGCGCTGTCGATTCTGGTCTTCCTGCTCTATCTCACTCTGGTGGTGCAGCGCCATTCCGTCGTGATTGGCGTGGGGGTCAGTCTGGCCACGGTCGTTTTCTTCTATTTCGTGTTCGTCTATCTCCTGAACGTTCCGATTCCAAAAGGCCCCCTGGGATTCTGAGGCGCCATGAACTTCGACCACCTGCTGCTCGGTTTTTCGCTCGCGACGACGCCGGTCAACCTGATGTTCGCGTTCCTCGGCGTGCTGCTTGGCACCATTATCGGTGCGCTGCCGGGCATCGGCCCGTCCGCCGGCGTCGCCCTGCTGCTGCCGGTGACTTTCGGCATGTCGCCGGTCACGGCCATGATCATGCTCGCCGGGATCTACTATGGCGCGATGTACGGTGGCACGATCACCTCGGTGCTGATCAACACGCCGGGCGAATCTGCCTCGGTGATGACCACCCTGGACGGCTATCAGATGGCGCTGAAGGGCCGGGCGGGCGCTGCGCTGGGGATGGCCGCCCTGGGCTCGTTCATCGCCGGCACGCTGAGCGTGGTGCTCCTGACCCTTTCCGCTCCGCCGCTTGCGGAGTGGGCCGTGACCTTCGGTCCCCCGGAATACTTCGCCCTCATGGTGCTGGGGCTGACCACCCTTGCGAGCCTCACCGGAGGCTCCATGCTGAAGGGCCTGGCGATGGCGATGGCGGGGCTTCTCATGGGAACCATCGGCATCGATCTCATGATGGGCCAGCCGCGCTATACCTTCGGGCAGGTCGAATTGCTCGACCGGCTCGATTTCCTTCCCGTCGCGGTAGGTTTGTTTGCCATCGCCGAGATTCTGTCCAACATCTACCGACCGGTGCGCGTCGAGCCCATCAAGGCCACGCTGAGCGGACTGCTTCCCACGCGCCAGGACTGGCGCGACTCGTGGGGCGCCATCGGGCGCGGCACGTTGATCGGCTTTTTCGTCGGCGTGCTGCCGGGTGCGGGCGCGACCATCTCGTCGTTCCTCGCCTATGCCGCCGAGCGGCGCGTTTCACGCCGCCCGGAGCAATTCGGCACCGGGGTCATCGAAGGGGTGGCCGCGCCGGAGTCGGCCAACAACGCCGCGTCCACGGGCGCGCTGGTGCCGCTGATGGCGCTCGGCATTCCCGGCTCGGGCACGACCGCCGTCATGCTCGGCGCATTGACCCTTTACGGCTTGCAGCCCGGGCCGCTGCTGATGAGCACGCATCCGGAAGTGTTCTGGGGTATGGCCGCCAGCATGTACGTCGGCAATGTCATGCTGCTGATTCTCAACCTGCCGCTCGCGCCCGTGTTTGCGAGCATCCTGCGCATCCCCTATGCCGTGCTGATCCCGATCATCATCGGCATCTCGATGTTCGGGGTGTACAGCGTCGAAAACAGCGTCTTCAACGTGGCGGTGGCGATACTTTTCGGCGGCATCGGCTTCGTCATGCGCATGTACAACTATCCGCCGGCTCCGCTGGTCCTGGCGCTGGTGCTCGGACCGATGGTGGAGAAGGCGCTGCGCCAGTCGATGCAGATGTCGCTCGGCAGCCCGGACATCTTCGTCACGCGGCCGGTGAGCGCCGGGATCCTGGCCTTCGCGCTGTTGGCGGTGCTGTATCCGGTCTTTGCAGCGCTCTGGTCACGGCGCCGCGGTCGGGCGGTCGCGAGCGCCGGCTGACGAGGCGGTCGAGGCCCGCGCCGCTGCTTGCCGTGCTCGTGGGCGGGCGCAGCTTGCGCCACGAAACCGCCGCCCGAGGGAAATCGTTCGACCTGCAGAGTCCGCGATGGAAATCGCTCCCGGCATCCATAATGTTCTCACCGATCTGCAGCACGCAACCGGCGTCACCAACACCTATCTGATCGTCGGCGCGAAAGGCGCCGCATTCATCGATACTGGATGGGATCGGCCGGGCGAGGCGAAGGCACGGATCGAGTATTGGGAGCGCATCGGCCGGCCGACGCTCGAATGCATCGTCGTAACCCATCGGCATCCGCCGCATTGGGGCAACGCCCCCGCGATCCAGAGGGCTTGCGGCAATCCGCCGATCATCGCTTCGGTCGCGGAAAAGGAGGCGATCGAAGGGCGCATGCAGGCCGCGAAAGTGGACCGGCCGGTGCGCGACGGCGAGACCCTGAGCCTGGGCGACCTGACGCTCGAATTCATCGAAGCCCCCGGGCATACGTATGGAAGCCTCGCCGTTTTCGTGCGCGAGACCCGCGCACTCTTCACCGGTGACAACGTCATGGGCATCGGCAGCTCGGTCATCAACCCGGGCGAAGGCGAGATTTCGCTTTACCTGCGCACGATGGAGAAATTCCTGCGCTGCGATCCAGGCGTGATCTACCCGGGGCAGGGACCCGTCGTGACCGACCCGCGTGCGAAGCTGACCGGGCTCATCGCGCACCGCCACGAGCGCGAGCAGCAGATCGTCGCGCTGCTCGCGCAGGAGCCCATGAGCATCGAGCGGATTGCCGGCGCGCTGTATGCCGACGTTCGCGAAGGCGTGCGGCATCTTGCGAGGCGCCAGGTCGAGAGTCATCTCGTCAAGCTGCAGCAAGAGGGACGGGTGGGGGTCGACGGCGACGCTTATCGGCTGACAGGGCCTGCGTTGTCGTAGCGTTTCGGCCGTCTGCTCAATTCAGCCGGATGTTCGCGACCTTGATGACTTTCGCCGCCTTCGCCATGTCCGCCTGCAGCAGCACGGCGAACTGCTCCGGCGTGGACACGAGCGGCTCCATGCCGAGGCTCACGAGCTTATCTCTCACCTCGGGCATCGAAACGATCTTCCCGACCTCGCCCGACAAGCGATCGACGATCGGCCGTGGCGTGCCGGCGGGCGCGAACATGCCTTGCCACGGCCGCAGATCGAAACCCGCAAGTCCCGCTTCGGCGAAAGTGGGCACTCGAGGCAGCGTCACGAAGCGCTGCTCGCCGCCGATCGCCAGCGGCTTCAAGCGGCCGCTCTGGATGTGCGGGATGGCCGAGATCACCACCGAGAAATGCATCTGGACCTCGCCCCGGATGACATCCGTCAGCGCCGGTCCGCCGCCCTTGTAGGGCACGTGCGTCATCTGGGTGCCGGTCGCGTCCATGAAGAGCTCGCCGGTCAGATGGATGGTTCCGCCGATCCCCGAGGAGGCGAAATTGAGCTTGCCCGGGTTGGCCTTCAGGTGCTGCACGAGATCGGATACCGAGTGCACCGGCAACGAGGGATGCACGATGACCACGTAGCCCTGCGCGGTCATTTGCGACACCGGCTCGAAATCGCGCAGCAGATCGTAGCGCGCCTTGTAGATGAGTGGATAGATGAGCTGAGTCGCGCCGATGGCCACCACCGTGTAACCGTCGGGCGATGCCGCCATCGCCGTTTCCATTCCGATACTGCCGCCCGCTCCCGGACGGTTGTCGACGATGACGTTCTCGCCGATGCTCCCCATCAGCCGGTGCGCCATGCTGCGCACCACCGTATCGACCGCGCCGCCCGCCGGCAGCGGAACGATCACGCGCAGCGGCCGGCTCGGATAGTCCTGTGCGGTGGCGGGCGCGGCCAGGCAGGCGATCGCCACGGCGATGATCGTCGACGACAGAGCGTTCCTCATCTTGATGCCTCCTCCTCGGGTTATCGTGTGCACTACGAACGGCGCAGGGCTCAGCGCGCCTCCAGCGCCTTGCGCAACTCGCCAGTGACACGTGTGCCCTCCGCCAGGACGAACGCGATGTCGCTGTTCGTGGTGAGAAAGCGCGCGCCCTTGCGAATGAAGTCGACCTGCCGCGGGATGTTGCGATCGCCGCCGACGCCGGCGATCTTGCCGTGCTTCTTGGCTGCGGCCATCACCTTGTCGAGCGCGGCCAGGTGCTCCGGCGTGCCGTAAGCGCCGGGTGTGCCCATCGCCGTCAGCAGATCGCTCGATCCGACGTGAACGACGTCCACGCCCGGCACCGCCGCGATCTGTTCCACGTTCGCGAGCCCCTCCGGCGTCTCGATCATGCAAACGACCAGCGTGTTGTCGTCGAGCGCGCGCACGGCCTCGGGAGCGGGAACCGGGCGGAAATCGAACATGGGAACTGCGCCGGCGACCGAGCGCCGGCCCACCGGCGGATACTTCGACCGGTCGACCGCGCGCTTGGCTTCCGCTGCAGTGTTCACGTCCGGAAATACGATGCCCATGATGCCGTTGTCGAGCAGCACGGCCGTGTCCTGATCGTCGCAGCTGCGCACGCGCGCGACCGGTGCAATGCCGCAGCCCAATGCCGTCGAGGCGATGTGCGCCACGGTCTCGAGGTTGAAGATCGCGTGCTGCATGTCGATCATGACGAAGTCGTGACCGGTCGTCTTCGCCAGGCGCGCGATGTCGCCCGAGCGGCCCAGGCGCGCCAGCATGCCGAGCGCCGGCCGGCCGGCCTTGAAGCATTCCTTGACGGGATTGGGCAGCTTAACGGCTTCAGCCATGATTTCACTCCTCCGGGTAGTCGTGTCGATTGTCCGGAAAGTGGCCGACAAAGCCGCTTTCCGCAATGCAGGGGAGTGTAATCCGCCTGGCGCGATCGGAATATCCGAATGCAACCACGGCCGCGCTTCCCTGGCCCGAACAGGGCGGAAACGCGCCGCGTCGCCATGTCCACGTTACGGACTCCGGCTCGGCGTCACGGAGACGGTCGACGCCGACCCATCGAGTCGCCCTATTGCGTGATGCGGGAGTTTTATCCGCAACCCGCAACCTGAGCGGCATAATCGCCCGCTATCGGCTCGTCTACAAGAATCCCTTTCGAGCCGGACTTCCAGCCGATTCCTCGCGCCGCGCCCGAGCAAGCACCGGCGCGCAAGTGGAGACCACGCATGTTTTCGATCAACCCGTTCGCTCAGGTAGCTGCTGGCCTGTCGGCAGCGTTCATGCAGACCTACGTCGTGCTGATGGTGCTGGCGGTGATCGCCGGCACGCTGTTCGACGTCGCTCACAAGGGGAGCGCGAAGTTTTTCGAGCGCCGCAAGAAGGAGTCGCGCGCGCGGGCGGAACGCGAGCTCGGCGGCGGCGAGAAGTTGATGCTCGCGGTAGAGACGGTTGCCGAGGCGGCGGTCTCGGGCGAATTCTGCAAGTGGCCCCGGCGCCTGTCGCACCTCTTGATGATGTACGGTTTCATCCTCTACGTGATCTCCACCGCCTGTCTCGTCTTTTCCTACCCGGACAATGCGCGTCCGGACAGCGCCCTGCCGGCCCTGTGGACGCTGGGCGCATGCATGGTCCTGGTCGGAGGCCTATGGTTCTTCTTCTTCCTGCGGGTGAACGTCGCCTTCGACGGCGACTCGCCGTTTCACGTCGGGCGCGCGGACCTGTTCGTCGGCTCGCTCATCCTGAGCGTGCTTTCGGCGCTCGTCTGGCACGCGATGAGCGCGGCCGCAGCCAACCCGGCCGCCATCTGGATCACATTCGGCATCTACCTGTTCTTCACGACGGTCCTGTTCGGCACCGTCGTCTGGTCCAAGTTCGCTCACATGTTCTTCAAGCCGGCGGTCGCTTTCCAGCGCCGAGTGGAGGAGGCCGACGGCTCCTCCGATCTGCCCCGGCCGTCCACCGAAAACTACATCGTGCGGAGCTGATCGCCATGCCCACCTATACCGACATGACCCGATGCGATGGCTGCGGCGAATGCGTCGACATCTGTCCGTCCGACATCATGCACATCGACCCGGTGTACCGCCGGTCGTACAACATCGAGCCCAACTTCTGCTGGGAGTGCTACTCCTGCGTGAAGGCCTGCCCGCAGAACGCGATCGACGTGCGCGGCTATGCCGACTTCGCCCCGCTGGGCCACAAGGTGCGCGTGCTGCGCGAGCCCGAGAAGGGCGTGATCTCGTGGAAGATCCGCTACCGAGATGGCCGGATCAAGGAATTCGCTTTTCCGATCCGGACCACGCCGTGGGGATCGATCAAGGCGGCGGGGGAATACGAGAAGCCGGACGCGGCGGCCTTCGGCACCCAGATGCTCGCGCACGAGCCGACCGCGCTGCACATCGACGCCCTTCCCACGCTGGAACAGAAGACCATCCCCGCAAAGCAAGCAAAGGCGTAATGCAATGGCCAGAAGAACGCGCTTCGTCGATTCGGACATCCTCGTCATAGGCGGCGGCTTCGGCGGCTGCGGCGCCGCCTACGAATCGCGCTACTGGGGGCGGGACCTCAACATCGTGCTGGTGGAGAAGGCCAACGTCGAGCGCAGTGGCGCGGTAGCCCAGGGGCTTTCGGCCATCAACTGCTACATGGGTATGCAGTGGAGCGAGAACCAGCCCGAGGATTTCGTGCGCTACACGCGCGGGGACTTGATGGGCCTGGTGCGCGAGGACCTGGTCTACGACATCGCCCGCCACGTCGACTCGACGGTGCACAAGTTCGAAGAGTGGGGCCTGCCGATCCTGAAGAACCCGCAGACCGGGCGCTATCTGCGCGAAGGCAAGTGGCAGATCATGATCCACGGCGAGAGCTACAAGCCGATCGTCGCGGAGGCTGCGCGCAAATCCGCCACCACGGTCTACAACCGCATCATGGTCACTCACCTGTTGATGGATACGGTGCAGCCGAACCGGGTCGCGGGTGCGGTGGGCTTCAACGTGCGCAACGGCGATTTCTACGTCTTCCGCGCCAAGGCCGTGATCGTCGGCGCCGGCGGCGGATCGCATATCTACCGGCCGCGTTCGGTGGGCGAGGGCATGGGCCGGACGTGGTACGCACCGTGGAGCACGGCCTCGGCCTACGGCCTGCTCATCCCGACCGGCGCGACCATGACACAGATGGAGAACCGGATCGTGCTGGCGCGCTTCAAGGACGGCTACGGCCCGGTCGGCGCCTGGTTCCTGCTGCTCAAGTCGCACGCGACCAACGCGGCCGGCGAGTTCTACGAGAAGGACCGCTATCCCGAGATCAAGGGGCGCGTGGGGCACTACGTCGATATCCAGCCGATGCCGACGTGCCTGCGCAATCACGCGATGATCGAAGAGATCAAGGCCGGCAAGGGCCCGATCTACATGCACACCCAGCACGTGCTGGATACGCCGGAGAAGGAAGAGCTCGGCTGGGAGGACTTCCTCGACATGACGATCGGGCAGGCCGTGGTCTGGGCCGCGCAGAACATCGATCCGAAGGAAAAGCCCTCCGAGTTGATCACCTCCGAGCCCTATGTCATGGGCTCGCATGCGACCTGCTCGGGGGCCTGGGCCAGCGGTCCCGAGGATTGCGCGCCGTCGGACTATCAGTGGGGCTACAACCGCATGACCACGGTGCAGGGCCTGTTCGGCGCGGGCGATACCATCGGCGGATCGGCGCACAAGTTCTCGGCCGGCTCCTTCACCGAGGGCCGGATCGCGGCCAAGGCGGCCGTACGCTATGTGCAGGACATGAAGTCCAACACGCCGCGGATCGACGAGGGCTACATCGAGGAACTGAAGCAGACGGTCTACAAACCCATGGAAAACTACCGCATCGGCCGCAACGAGATCGTCGCCGGCACGGTCGCGCCGGCCTACATCACGCCGCTGCACGGCCTCCAGCGTCTCGAGAAAATCATGGACGAATACGTCGGCGGCTACAGCATGTTCTACGTCACCAGCGAGAACCTGCTCAACCGCGGGCTGGAGCTCCTGCAGACGCTGACCGAGGACTTCGAGAACGTCGGCGCCGACAGCCTGCACCAGCTGCAGCGCGCCTGGGAACTGAAGCATCGGATCGTGACCGCCGAGGCGGTTGCGCGGCACACCCTGTTCCGCAAGGAGACGCGCTGGCCGGGCTACTACTACCGGGCCGACTGCCCCAAGCTCGACGACGCCGATTGGCACGTGTTCACCGGCTCGAAGTACGACGCCAGGACCGGCGAGTGGGAGATGTCGAAGCTGCCGGTGCACCACATCGTGGCCTAGGCGCCAGACACGATTCGTTGTCGAGCCGGCGGATCTAGAAGCCGAGCTCGGCCAGCGTATTCACCAGTCTCGACTGCGTCTTTGCGTCGCGCAGCGGATGGGTCGAAAGCCGGGTGCGCGTCGCGAAGTCGGGCTGGAGCGCGTGGATCTCCTGGGCTTCCCAGGCGCCGCGGTAGGCGGCGGCCAAGGGGAAAGCACGGGGCGCGATACCCGCGCGCGGCCGGGCAATGTGCGATCGGACCGTCTTGCCGTTCAAAGGGTGTACGGAAGTGCCGGCAAGCACGCGCACGCGCTCAATCGGCGCCACCGAGCCGGCGCTCGGCCTCGCGCGAAATCGCGTCCGCTTCACGCTCGAGCGTGGCGACCACGTCATGGGTGCGTGCGGGCGAGAAGGTGCTCGACGGACCGACGACGCTGATCGAAGCGAAGGCAACGCCCTGGGCGTCGTAGATCGGGACGCCGAAGGCGCTCACACCCGGCACAATCTCGTTCTGGCTCGAAGCGTAGCCGCGGTTTTCGGCGAGACGCAGAACGCGCTGTAGGGTACGAATGCGTGCGTTGCCGAAGCGCGCCATCTGCCTCACGTTGTCTGCGACGATCGCGCGTGCCTCGGCTTTGGGCAACCCCGTCAGTATCGCTACCCCGCCGACCGAAAACAGCAGAGGCCGGCGTGTGCCGACGTCGATCGTGAGCGCCTTGATCTCGATCTCGCCGGCGCGCGCGGCGCAAACGAGCTCGGCTCCGCTGCGCAAACACAAGAGCGACACGGCGCGCGTGCGGCGAGCGGCGCGCGTGAGCGGCAGCGAGCAAGCCGACTGGAACGCGGACATCGCGGGCAGCGAAAGACCCAGCTCGAACAGCAGCGGACCAGGGATGTAGCGCCGATCGCTCGCGCGCTGGCCGGCCATGCGCTTGCGCACCAGACAGGCGAGCACCCGGTGCGTTGTGGTCCGATCCAGTCCACAGCTGGCAGCGAGATCGGACAGGCGCCAGCCGATGCTGCCGCGCGCGGCGAGCTCCCGCAGGACGAGCACGGCCCGCTCGATTGCCTGAGTTCCGTGTCGTTGCGCGTGTGCCATCTCGTTCACATTGTAAAACAGTGACCGTGGGCCGAGCGGCTTTGCCCTTGCGGGCGTGCGGAGCCGATCGAATAATCAGCGCATCGCTCGGTCGCAGTCCCTCCCTGTAGGCGCGCGGCGGGGCACCGATGCCGATTCTCCATGATGACCGAGACCTCTGTTCGCCAGCGTCGTGGCCCACTGCACGGAGTGCGCGTACTTGATCTGTCGCGCGTGCTGGCGGGGCCGTTTTGCTCGCTTATCCTCGCGGACCTCGGTGCCGAGGTGATCAAGGTGGAGGAGATCGACGACGGCGATCAGACTCGAACCATTCCACCGTTCGTCGGTGGCGAGAGCCACTACTTTCTCGCTATCAACCGCAACAAGCGCAGCGTCGCGCTCGATGCGAGAACCGACCGAGGGCGTGCGCTGCTGCTCGAGCTGGCCAAGCGATGCGACATCGTGTTGGAAAACTTTCGGCCCGGGGTGATGGAGCGCCTCGGTCTCGGCTACGAAACGCTGAAGACGCTCAAGCCCGGGTTGATCGTCTGCTCGATCAGCGGCTTCGGCGCCAACAACTCGATGAGCGCGAAGCCCTCCTTCGACTTGGTGACGCAGGCCCTGAGCGGTGTGATGAGCATCAACGGCTACGCCGACGGCACGCCCACCAAGCTCGGCCTGCCGCTGGGCGACATCGGCGGCGGCGTTTGGGCGGCCATCGGGGTCCTGGCCGCGTTGAACGAGCGCAATGCCACCGGCCAGGGCGCGCATATCGACCTGAGCCTGCTCGAAGGTCTGATGGGTTTTCTCGGCTATCTCGCCGAGATCTATTTCGTGACCGGGGAGAGCCCCGGGCGCATGGGCAACAGCCATCACAACATCGTGCCCTATGGGCTCATGCCGGTGAAGGACGGGCACATCGTTCTGGCGCTGCACGTGGGCAGTTTCTGGCGCAACTTCTGTCGCGCGATCGACCGCGAGGACCTCATCACCGACGCGCGCTTTCGCACGGTGAAAGACCGCCACGCCAATCGCGGCGAGCTGGAACAGCAGATCGAAGCCATCATGCGCACCAAGACGGTTGCGCAGTGGCAGCAGATTCTGGATGCGGCCGATGTGCCGCACGGAGCGGTCAACAGCATCGGGGAGGCGGTGAGCCAGCCAATCGTGCGCGAACGCGGGTTCGTGCGCGAAGTGCAGCACCCGAGGGCGGGCGTGGTGAAAGTGCTCGGCAATCCGCTTCGCTTCGACGGCCATTCCGAACGCTCGCCGGTCGAGCCGCCTCCGCTGCTCGGGCAGCATACCCGCGAGGTTCTGGGCACGTTGCTGGGCTTGGAGAGCGCCGATATCGACCGTCTGGTCGCAGACAAAATCATCGCCGAGCCCGCGCGTGCGGCACGCCAGGAGTGATCATGGAACGAGTACATGGCGTAGCAAGCGATATCGAGCTGGCGCGACTGCGCTCGAAAATCGGCCAGAAGGTTTCTATTTCCGAGCCGCCGTATCTCACCGAGGTGAGCCGCGATTCGGTCCGGCACTGGGCGCATGCCACCGGCGACCGGAATCGATTGTTCGTCGACGAGTCGTACGCGCGCAGCTCGCGCCATGGCGGCTTGATCGCGCCGCCGTGCCAGCTCTACGCCTTCAGCCGCATTTCGATCGGCTATCGTGGTGGCTTGCCGGGCGTGCACTCGTTTTTCGCCGGATCGCACTGGCGCTGGCACGAAGCGGTGCGCGTCGGCGAGCGCGTCGAGCCGGAAGTGACGTTCAAGGAACTGGTGGAGCTGCCGAGCCGGTTCGCGGGGCGCATGTTCAAGCAGGGTTCGCTCATCCGCTTTCTGAACGGCGAAGGTCGAGAGCTTGCGCAGGCCGATTCCTGGGGCATGCGGGTCGAGCGTGTCGCCGCCAAGGAAAAGGGCAAGTACAAGCGGCTCGAACCGGCGCAGCCCTATACGCGCGAGCAGCTGGAAGAAGTGGCGAGCCTGTATGCGCGCGAGCGTTGCCGAGGCCGTGAGCCACTGTACTTCGAGGACGTCGCGGTTGGCGGGGCGGTGCCAGAGATCGTGCGCGGCCCGTATACCGCGACCACCGCGGTCGCTTTCGAGCAAGCCTGGGGCGGGCTATACATCAAGGCGCACGGCTACTGGTTCGATTACCTGCAGCGCCATCCCGCCGCCGGCATCGCCAATCCCTACAACATCCCGGAGCCGCCCGAGGCGGTGCACTGGGATTCGGCGCTCGCGCGTTCGGTCGGGGTTCCCGAGGCCTATGACTACGGCCCCGAGCGGATCGCATGGGTCGCGACGATGCTGACCAACTGGATCGGCGACGACGGCTTCCTGTCGGAGCTCTACTGCGAAGTGCGGCGCTTCAATCTGATCGGTGATCTCACCTACTGCCGCGGCAAGGTCGTGTCGAAGCAGGAACGCGATGCGGGCTCGGGCAGTATCAAGCTCGAGATCGAGTGCATCGACCAGCGCGGCGAGACCACCGCGGGCGGCTGGGCGGTGGTGATCCTGCCGCGGCGTGCATCCAGGTAGCGGCGTTTCGGAGGAGGACTCGACTTGCACGGCAAGTTCGCGCACGAACTGAAAGCGGGCGATCGCTACGATGCGCTCGAGTTCACGGTCACGCCCGACCTCAACCAGCAATTCCTCTACGCGGTGGAGGACTATGCGCCGATCTATCTGGAAGGCCGCGACGGCAAACCGCCGTTGGTGCACCCAGTACTGCTGATGCACATGAGCCCGCGTACCCGCAGTCCGTCGTACCGCCAAGCGCCGGGTATGGGTTCGGCGTTCGCGCGCGAATGCAGCCGCTACCTGAACCCGGGCTATGTCGGCAGTCGTTTCACCGTGACCTGGACGGTGACCAACACCTACGAGCAGCGCGGCCGGATCTACCAGGATTACGTCGCCACGATCGCCGACGAGCGCGGCCGCGTGGTCCTGCACCGCGAGCTCGCATCCACCTTCTTCATGCTCGGGAAGAACAAGAGCTACGGCCTGGAGCGGAAATCGTGAACGCCGAACTCGCTGCCGCCTCGCTTGGTACCGAGTTCCGCGGCCGCCCCCGCAAGCTTACGCACGCCCGCGCCCTCGCGCTCTCCGGAGGGCCCTTCGACTTGCCCGTCTGGCCGGAGAAGAACCTGCACACCGATCGCGATGCCGCGCGCGAAGCGGGGCTCGCCGAGATCGTCGTATCGGGCACGCAGTGGGTCGGATACACGGTCGGTCTCCTGGTCGAGCTGTGCGGGCCGGCATGGTTCGCACACGGCGAGATCGAGCACCGTATCACCCGCAGCGTACCCATCGACGAGACGCTGATGCCTGTTGCGACTCTCGCTGCGCGCGAGTCCGTCCCGAGCGGGGTGCGCGTCGTCTTCTCCGTGCGCTGCGAAAACGGGGCCGGTGAGCAGGTGCTGGTCGGCAAGGCGAGCTGCCTGCTGCCTGTCGGGTCGGAGCGCTGACGCATGCGCTGCCTGACCGAGGACCGAGTCAAGGCCTTCCTGCGCGCACGCGGTCACCCCGCGCCCGTGGGTGAGGTCGCGGCGACCCCCGCCGATGCGGAACGCATTGCCGCGGCGCTCGGGGGCAGGGTCGCGTTGAAGGCGCTGGTCCCTGCGGGCCGCCGCGGGTTGGCCGGCGGCATTCGCCTGGTCGACGACGCGGCCGGCGCGCGCGCCGCGGCCGCCTGTCTGATCGGTGCGGAGGTTTCAGGCTACCCCGTGCGCCGGGTACTGGTCGAACGCCGCATCGACATCGAGAACGAATGGTATCTAAGCTTCTCTCTCGAGTGCGCGCGTCCCGAGGTGCTGCTTTCCACCCGCGGCGGCGTCGCGATCGAATCTCGCGCGCAGACCGAACCCGAGGTAATAGTGCGCGCGGCCGTCGACCCGCTGCGTGGCCTGCCGTCCTGGCACGCTGCGGAACTGTGGATCGCGGCGGGGGCGACCGGGCGTGCGGTGCCGGCACTCGCGGCGCTCACCGCCGATCTGTACGAATCCTTCGTCGCCGCCGACGCCTTGCTGCTGGAATTGAACCCCATTGCCGTGGCCACAACGGGCACACCGACGCTGGTCGGCGCGATGATGGCGGTGGACGAGGCCGCGCTCTTCCGCCATCCCGAATGGAAGTCTGGTGAGGACAGCGACGACCTGCCGGCCAATCCGCGCGAGCGCGCCGTCGCAATCGCAAACCGCACGCTGCCGGGCGGCGAGTGCAGCTACGTCGAGCTCGACGGCGACATCGGCCTGCTGGTCGGCGGCGGAGGCGCGGGTCTATACCAGCACGACCTGGTAATCGAGCACGGCGGGCGCCCGGCGAACCACTCGGTCACGCCGCCCAGCCACTCCGACGACCGCAAGATGAAAGCGGTCATCCGCGCCATCCTGGAGCACCCGAGGTTGCGCGCGTTGCTGGTCGGCTTCAACTTCACCCAGATGGCCCGCGCTGACATCCGCGTACGTGCGCTGATCGACGTGCTGGACGAGCTGTCCCCGCGTCGCGAGGCGCTGCCCGTCGTGATCCGCCTCTTCGGCGCCGGCGAGGCTGATGCGCGCGCCATGGTCGCCGGCCGTGACCACATCCACTATCTTCCACGCGGCACGACGCTACGCGAGGCCGTCGCAAAGGTCGTAGCCCTGGCGGCCGAGAGCGCGCCAGCGTGAGTATACTGATCGACGCCGGCACCCGCGTGCTGGTACAGGGCATCACCGGCAACCAGGCGCGCTTCGACACCGAGTGGTGCCTGCGCTACGGCACGCGTATCGTCGCGGGCGTGACCCCCGGGCGCGGCGGCGAGGAGGTCCATCGGATCCCGGTCTACGACACGGTCGCGCGCGCCGTGGCCCAGCGGCCGGCCGACGCCTGCATCGTCTATGCGCCAGCGCCGATGGTGAGGCCCGCGGTGCTCGAGGCGCTGGATGCCTGTCTGCAGCTCGTCGTCATCACAGCCGAGTTCGTACCGCTGCACGACGTCGTGCACATCGTCGCCGCAGCGCGCTCGGCCGGTGCCACGCTGGTCGGCTGCAACACCAACGGCGTGATCTCGCCGGGCAAGAGCAAGGTCGGCGGTGTGGGGGGGATCGATCCAGCGAGCCTCTACGACCCCGGCCGCATCGGCGTGTGCTCGCGCTCGGGCGGCATGACCGTCGAGATAAGCCTTGCGTTGCGCGCGGGCGGCTATGGCATCTCGACCTCGGTCGCGATGGGAGGCGACCGTGTCACGGGCATGACCATGGGCGAATGCCTGCTGCGCTTCGAGAAGGATGCGGAGACCGATGCCATGGTCATCTTCGGCGAGCCCGGCACGGCGAACGAGCAGGAAGTCGCCGCGCTGCTGCGTGCGGGCCGTATCACCAAGCCGGTGGTGGCGCTGATCTCCGGCGCCTTCCAGGAAACCCATCCGCGCGGAATGAGCTTTGGTCACGCCGCGGCGATGATCGGCTCGGACGACGAGAGCGCGAGCGCAAAGCGTGCCGCGCTCGCCGCCGCCGGCGCGCACATCGCCGCAGCATTGGAGGATATCCCCGTGCTGCTGCGCCGAGCATTGGTGTGCTGATGGCCTTCCAAATCGCGCAAGCGCGCCATGGCGAAAGCGCGTCGGCCTGGCGGGGACTGCGCCCCATGTCCGCTGGCAGCCGCCGCAAACACCGACTTTCTTGGCCGCGACCGGCGGCCGTCGAGGAGGAGAAAACACCATGAGCAAGACCCTGATGCATCGAGTGCTCGCGCTCGTCTCCGCGGCAACGGCTGGCGTGCTCGTCCTGCCGCCCGCGCACGCTTACCCCGAGCGGCCGCTGCGCCTGATCGTGCCGTTCGCGCCCGGCGGCGGCACGGACATCCTCGGCCGGTTGATAGCCCAGGGGCTCACCGAGGGTCTGGGCCAGCAAGTTATCGCCGACAACCGTCCCGGCGCGGGCGGCAATGTCGGCGCCGAGCTCGCCGCGCGGGCCACATCGGACGGTTACAACCTGGTGATCGTCTCGGCGAGCTATGCGGTGAACGCCGCCGTCTACAAGCTCTCGTTCGATCCGGTCAAGGACCTCACGCCGGTAATCCAGGTCGCCTCCGTGCCGTTCGTCCTGCTCGCGCATCCATCGGTGCCGGCGTCCAACGTCCAGGAGCTGCTCGCGCTGGCGAAGAAGCAGCCCGGCAAGCTGAACTACGCCTCGTCTGGCAGCGGCTCCTCGCCGCATCTTGCCGGTGAGCTGCTCGGCATGCGCACCGGCGTGAAGCTCGTACACGTACCGTACAAGGGCGGCGCGCCGGCGCTGCGCGACCTGATGGGCGGGCAGGTGCAGCTTCTGTTCCTCACCGCAGTCGCCGCGATCCCGCAGGTGCAAGCCGGCCGGGTAAAGGCGCTGGCCGTGGGCAGCCTCGAGCGCTCCTCAGCCCTGCCGAACGTGCCGACGATCGCCGAGTCGGGCGTTCCTGGCTACGACGTCACCAACTGGTTCGGCATCCTGGTGCCTGCGGGCACGCCGGCCGATCGCATCGGGCGGCTGAATCGCGAGATCAATAAGGTGCTCGACGGTGTGACATTGAAGCAGACGCTTGCCAATCAGGGCGCCACCCCGGTCGGGGGCAGCGCGGCCGACTTCGCCAAGGTGATCCGGGACGATATCGCCAAGTACAAGGACATCGTGAAGGCGGCGAAGATCCAGGTACGATGAGCGCTACGATATTTCTCGTCGTGGCCCACGGCGGCAAACTCAACACCTTCTGTGCGGCGCGCGCGAGAAGGCGATGGGATACGTTCCGCGCGCCAAGGCGACAATCGTCCGGAGCTGCGAGCGGACAGGGACTATCTAGCGGTCCACGAGACTCGGTAAGCAATCTCGAGGGCACGCGGCGCGACACCGGGGCTCTGGGCTTCGGGTAGCATTGCGGCTTTACGGCCATCCGCGCGGAAGCGGAGGAGGGGCCTTGAGCGCCGAGCCGTTCCGAAGCGACCCCGGGCATGTCGCCGTCACCGAACCGGTGCCGGGCTCCGACTGTCCGGTCCATCTCATGTACGTCGAGATGATCGACGGCCTCTATGCGCCGATCGGCCTGCGCTATCCGCAAGGCTCCGGGCCGCTTCCGATCGTGCTGTTCGCGCGCGGAAACGGCGGCGGCGGGATGGCGGTGGTGCGCGAGTTCACCCGCAACAGCAGTTGGACACAGGAGCAGTTCCTTGCCGCCGGCTACGCGGTCGCCTGGCTACGTTACCGTGCCGAGGTCGATTACGCCTACGACCGGGTCGGCAAGCTCGTGCAGGACATCCGCCAGGGCCGGCAATTGCTCAATCGCGGTCCGCTCGAGTACGAGGACGTGATCGCGATCGCCGAGCACGTCAAGACGCTGCCCGGCATCGATCCTCGGCGCATCGGCTACATGGGCGTGAGCCACGGCGGCGAGATGGCGCTCAAGATCGCCTCGGAGTATTGCGGCATACACGCGATGATCGCATCCGAACCGGCGTCGCACGAGTTTCTGCGCCTGCGTCCCGATGAATCCGCCCGGATCGATCTGCGCACGGGGCTGCTCAATGTCGAGAAGATGCTCATGCGCGAGCCGGAAAAGGTTCGTGCCCGCATCACGGAGGACCTGGCGCGCAGCCGCATCCGCCCGATCGATACGCCGATCTTCGTGCAGGGACGCGACAGCGACGAGTTGCAGGGAATCTTCCGGGTGACTTACGACCTTCTGCAGGAAGCCGGCAAGGACGCGCGCTGGAAGACGTACGATCATCCCGACCACGGGTTCGTCTATGTCCGGCGCAACGCCGCCGGCAGCTACGATCCCGATCCCGTGCAGATCGGGGCCGTGCGGGATTCGATCGGGTTCTTCGATGAACACCTGCGGTGATTGTCATCGGTGGGCTTGCTTATTGCAGGGCGACCAGGCTCGAATTCATGCAACAAGCAAGACCTCAGGCGGACACGCAAGAAGCAGTACCTGATCCTCCGGTCGCGATTGGCATTTTCCATTTCGAGAGGGAGTTATTTGCTCATGCGCCACGAGACGCCCGACCTGGTCGAGATGCTGCGCAAGATGATTCTGATCCGGGAATTCGACGAGCTCGCGATCAAGCTGCGTAGCGCGGGGAAGATCTACGGTACCGTGCATCCCTATGTGGGGCAGGAAGCGATCGCGGTCGGCGTGTGCGCGAACCTGACCAACGACGATCGCGTGACCAGCACTCATCGCGGCCACGGCCACTGCATCGCCAAGGGCGCGGACATCAAGCGGATGATGGCCGAGCTGTTCGGCCGCGTCGATGGCTACTGCAAGGGCAAGGGCGGGTCGATGCACATCGCCGATTTCGCCATCGGCATGCTGGGGGCGAACGGCATCGTCGGCGGGGGGCTGCCGATCGCAACGGGCGCCGCGCTGGCCGCCCAGCTGGATGGCGAGGGCAACGTGGCTGTGTGCTTCTTCGGCGATGGCGCGGTCTCCGAGGGCGAATTCCACGAGGCGCTCAATATCAGCTCGGTATGGGCTCTGCCGATCGTGTTCGTGTGCGAGAACAATCAGTACGCGGCGAACAACGCGGTTCAGGTGCAGCACCTCGCGCCGGAGCTTGCCGCGCACGCTGCCGCATACGGAATGCCGGGAGCCTCCATCGACGGCAACGATGTGCTCGCCGTTTACGATGCGATCCGCACGGCGGTGGATCGCACGCGCGCGGGTGAAGGGCCATCGCTCATCGAATGCAAGACCTATCGCTGGCATTTCCACGCGATGCGCAACGCGCCACCGCCGGAAACGCGTCCGGCAGCGGAGATCGCAGCGTGGAAGGCACGCGATCCGATCGCCCGCTTCGCCGCCGACCTGGTTGCCCGTGGCCTGCTTGCGCCAGACCACCTCGATGCAATCAAGCGCCGGATCGAATCCGATCTGCAAGCTGCCGTGGCTTTCGCCGAAGCAAGCCCTTTTCCGGACGCTGGCGACCTCCTCGTGGACATGTACGCTCCAAATTGACGATCGGCAAGCGGCTGGCCACTTGCCGCACTTTGCTCCCCTCTCCCTTCGGGAGAGGGCTGG
This sequence comes from Betaproteobacteria bacterium, assembly GCA_009377585.1. Classification (NCBI taxonomy): domain Bacteria; kingdom Pseudomonadati; phylum Pseudomonadota; class Betaproteobacteria; species Betaproteobacteria bacterium. The sequence goes on along the minus strand of WHTS01000110.1, from coordinate 43 downwards.
GGGTGAGGGAGCGAGCGGTCAGGTATTTAGCGAAGCTCGCTAG
>WHTS01000109.1:16353-20604 GCA_009377585.1 Betaproteobacteria bacterium | reverse complement strand
GGGGCGGCAGTGGATAGGGGTAAGCTGGTAACGCATGTGAGCCTCCATGAAGTCAGACATTGAGTGAAAGGCGGAAGCCCGCGGCCTGTCCGAGGACCCGCCAATGGACAGCGACGGGCCGCTGCGAGCGTCCTGCAGCGCCTTGCCTCAAATCGAAACAATCGCTTCGCCTTCGCTCGCTCTCGAGGACGTTATGCCGGGCGGTTACCTGGTTCGATTGCGCGTGCGCGCCGCTGCGGGTGATCGCGCGGGTGGCAAGCGCATGGTGCACTTTTCCGAGTGCGCCGTATTGCTCGATCAGATTGGTCACGAGCACGCTGGCCGTCGGCAACGACGGCTCGTTCTGCCGCTTGTTGTTTTTGTCGGCGCCGACGCCCGACGTGCCACGGCTAGCGACGGAGGGATAGGTGGCGCCCGAAACGACTCGGTCGTTCATATCACGCACCTTCACTCCGCGCTTCGCGCCAATGTCTCGCTGCACGACCCGCGCAGGTGGAAGAACTGGGCCACCTTCTGGCCGACTCGCAATGACCGGTCGATTCGCCACAGAGAGCCATGAACGTCGCTGAAGGCGATGTAATCGCCGTCCTCGGCGGAATAGACGAGTCTCGAGAAACCGACGTCCTTGTTGTGATCGGCATCCAGAGCGAGCTCGAAGGCACTGACCTTCAGCGTTCTTGGATCTACCCGCCACAGGACAGCTACGACATTGCTCGTGATCACGGCTTCGCCGTCGGGCCCGACGGCGAGATCCGGCGGGCAGGCGTCCGGCTGGTCGACCCACTGCCAGCCCGGAATGCTGATCTCCACCAGCTCTTCGGTGTCGTGGTGATAGAGGAAAACGCCGTCGCTCTTGAGAATCCAGGAGCGATTGCGGACGACGTCATTGCGCTGGCGGCCGCTATCCGAAGGATCCAGCAGCGAAGCCTCGGCGGTGAGGCGCGGCGGCGACGACGCGACGGGCGCGTCGCAACCGGCCACTCCAACCATCGAGACGAGCAGCAGCGCGGCGAGAGCTTGCGAAGAAGTGAAAACGATTCCGTTGCTCATACACACCTACTCCATTCCCGAAGGAAATCGGAGCAGCGCTTGAGACGGAATCGTCTTTTGGGACCGGGTGCCTGCGTTAAGAACCCGGCTAGTCTCGACTACATACCGACGAAGACTACGAATGTGCGAACGATATAACTAAGATGTGATAATGTCAACAACAAGATACAGCTGGCCCAGTCGACCGAAACCCGCTCCGTTTTAAGTACGATATGTTCATCGCATTGATGATCAGCCTGCCCACCGGAAACTCCACCCTGCGCATGCGCCTGTGGCGGGCATTGAAGGAGACGGGATGTAGCGTCCTTCGTGACGGCGTATACGTCCTGCCTGCCACTGCGCCACAGGCGGCCGCACTTGCGGAAGTGGAGTCATCAGTGAGAGCAGCCGGCGGGTTCGCGATGACTGCAGAATTGAACGTCAAGTCGGTTGCTCAAATAGATGACGTACGCAAGCTATTCGATCGCAGCGAGGAATACGGTGTGCTCGTCGGACGCATCGGGGCTGCCAGAACGAGTTTGCGCCGCCTAGGCAAGCGGAAGGCCGAGACGCTAGCGCAGCGCCTACACCAGGCGTTTGAAGAGCTGGCTGCAATCGACTTTTACCCCGGCCAAGCCAACCTCCAGGCGAAGGACGCGCTGGAAACACTCGATCGCGAGAGACAACGGCTGTATACGGACGGCGAACCCCGTGCGGCGCTAGGAACCGTGCGCCGACTGGATCCGACAAGGTTCCGCAATCGCGTCTGGGTCACCCGCAAGAATCCCTGGGTAGACCGACTGGCGAGCGCCTGGCTAATTCGCCGCTTCATCGACCCGAAAGCGCGTTTTAAATGGATCGAACGCCCGAAGGAGCGTCCGAAAGGCGCCGTTGGCTTCGATTTCGACGGCGCGGACTTTACTCACATCGGCAACCGAGTGACGTTCGAGGTCCTGCTGTCGAGCTTTGGGCTCGAGGACGACCTGGCGCTCGGTCAAATTGCGGCGATCGTTCATTTTCTCGATGTCGGCGGCATCCCCATCGAGGACGCCAAGGGGCTGGAGCTGGTCCTGAAGGGCATGCGTGAAAGCGGCACGCATGATGGTGAATTGGCCCTCGCAACAGCCGGGCTGTTCGATCATGTATATACCGCATACGGGGGCGGGAAAGCCGTCGCGTAGGTTGTTATGGGTCGTAAGCAGCCAGGAATTCTTTGTAGACTGGCTGAATCACCACTTTCACGTGCACATCTCGCGCTCGTCAACGCATCAGATCGCGGATCCTCCCCGACGTGGCAGAAAAGGGAATTCCGACCGCGCTCGACAGTGCAGCCGTTGTTGGGTCCTCGAGGTCGAACAGTAAGGCCGCGGCAGTGCGCGCAGCGGGCAAGCATGACATGGGGGGCGTTCCGGGGCGCATCGGGGCAAAAAGCCCGCAAACATTGCCGGCCGCGCCTGTTGATCGCACACGAGTGAGTATGGCTGACTCCGCCGGCTGAGTCGCATGCAGAGCCACTGCGCCGGCATGCGCGATTGGCATTACTTGACGCTCGTGATCACACTCTCCTTGCCGCGCTGGTCGAACTCGAACTCGACCTTCTGGCCTTCACGGAGGTTGTTGAGCATGGTCTTGTCCTGGACCGCAAAAGCCATCGTCATAGCGGGCCAATTCATTGTCTTCACCGGATCGTGAGCAAGCGTGACCTTGCCTGCCTTGGCATCGACTTTCTTCACCACTCCAACCGCCTTGTGGACGGTATTGCCCTTGCCTGCCTGCTGCTCCATGCCCGTCATATCCATACTATCCATACTCTTCATTTCCTGGGCGAGAGTGGTAGCGGGAAGGGTGAGCGCGAGAATCGTTGTACAGACAAGAATCTTCATGGCGTTGCTCCTGTGGCAAAACAGCGAGTTGAAAAACCGAAGGTGCCTATACCGACCTGCCTTGGGGCTTGTCGCGAGACTTTCGCATCAATAGATAGGCGGCCGGAATGACGAACATGGACAGCAGCGGCGCAGTGATCATGCCTCCGACCATGGGCGCGGCAATACGCTGCATGATCTCGGAGCCGGTTCCGGAGCCCCACATGATGGGAAGCAGCCCCGCGATGATCACCGCCACGGTCATTGCTTTGGGTCGCACGCGCAGGACCGCGCCTTCGACGATCGCACGTGTGACCAGCTGCGAAGTGTAGGGTTCGCCCTCGTCGCCATGCTTCTCCAGCGCCTGCTTGAGGTAGAGCAGCATGATCACGCCGAACTCTGCCGCCACGCCACCGAGCGCAATGAAGCCCACTGCCGAGGCGACCGACATGTGATAGCCCAGCAGGTACATCAGCCAGAACCCGCCGACCAGCGCGAACGGCAACGTCACCATGATCAACGCTGCATCGGAGAAGCGCGCGAAGGTCATATAAAGCAGAACGAAAATGATGAGCAGGGTCGCCGGAACGACCACTTTCATCCTTTGCGTCGCTCGTTCCAGAAACTCGAACTGACCCGACCAGGAGAGTGAGTAGCCCGCCGGCAGCTTCACTTCCTTCGCGACGGCTGCTTGCATATCCCGGACGGCCGAGCTCAGATCACGCCCGTGAAGATCGACATATACCCAGCCCGAAAGGCGGGCGTTCTCGCTCTTGAGCATGGGCGGTCCGTCGGTGATCCGGATGGTGGCGACATCACCGAGCCGAATCTGGGCGCCGCGCTCTGTGAGCACCGGCAGATTGCGAATCTCCGCGACCGAGTCCCGGATCTCGCGCGGGTAACGAAGGTTGATGGGAAAGCGCTGCAGCCCTTCGACGGTCTCGCCGATGTTGTCGCCACCGATCGCCGCCGAGACGATGCTTTGCACGTCGGCGATGTTGAGGCCGTAGCGCGACGCCCGGTCGCGGTCGATCTTCACATCGATGTAGCGTCCGCCGATCAGGCGCTCGGCGAAAGCCGACGTTACGCCGGGCACATTCTTCACGACCCGCTCGACCTCGGCTGCGAGGCGATCGAGCTCCTTCAAGTCCGTTCCGGCGATCTTGACGCCGACGGGACTCTTGATGCCGGTGGCGAGCATATCGATGCGATTGCGGATCGGGGGCACCCAGATGTTGGAAAGACCAGGGACTTTCACGATGCGGTCGAGCTCTTCGACCAGCTTCTCCGGCGTCATGCCGGCGCGCCATTCCGCGCGGGGTTTGAACTGAATGGTCGTCTCGAACATCTCCAGCGGCGC
>WHTS01000109.1:0-15776 GCA_009377585.1 Betaproteobacteria bacterium | reverse complement strand
GGATGCGCGCCATGCCACGCTTCGATGTGCTTGTGCGCGTTCTCGATCATCACCACGGCGGCATCGACCATCGCCCCGATAGCGATCGCGATGCCGCCGAGTGACATGATATTGGCGTTGACCCCCTGGTAGTTCATCACGACGAAGGCGATCAAGATCCCCAATGGGAGCGAGATGATGGCGACGAATGCCGAGCGCAGATGAAACAGGAAGACGAGGCACACTAGCGCCACGACGACGAATTCCTCGATCAGCTTTTCGCTGAGGTTGCGCACCGCGCGCTTGATCAAGCTCGAGCGGTCGTAGGTGGGGACGATTTCGACACCGGGAGGCAGGCTTGGCTTCAACTGCTCGAGCTTGGCTTTTACGGCAGCGATTGTTTCCAGCGCATTCTTGCCATAGCGCATGACCACGATGCCGCCCGCGACTTCGCCTTCCCCGTTCAATTCGGCGATGCCGCGTCGCATCTCGGGACCTACCTGAATGCGCGCCACGTCACCCAGGCGGACCGGAACGCCGGCCTCGGTCGTCATCAGCGGGATCTTGCGGAAGTCGTCGAGCGACTGCAGGTAGCCGGACGCTCGCACCATGTATTCCGCTTCGCCGAGTTCGAGCACCGATCCACCGGTCTCCTGGTTGGCACGCTGCACCGCTTCCACCACTTTCATGTGCGGGATGTTGAACGACCGCAGGCGGTCGGGATCCAGCACGATCTGGTACTGGCGCACCATGCCGCCGACGCTCGCGACCTCCGAGACGTTCGGCACGGCCTTCAACTCGTACTTTAGAAACCAGTCCTGCAGCGCGCGCAGTTGCGACAGGTCCATCCTGCCACTGCGATCAATCAGCGCGTATTCATAGACCCAGCCCACGCCGGTTGCATCCGGACCGATCGCGGTCCTCGCTTGCGCGGGCAGCCTCGATGCCTGCACTTGACTCAAGTATTCGAGCACGCGCGAGCGCGCCCAGTACGGATCGGTGCCGTCCTCGAACAGGACGTACACGAACGAATCGCCGAACATCGAGTAACCGCGCACGGTACGCGCCCCTGGCACGGAGAGCATCGTCGTGGCAAGGGGGTAGGTGACCTGGTTCTCGACGATCTGAGGCGCCTGGCCCGGGAACGTCGTGCGGATGATCACCTGCACATCCGACAGATCGGGGATCGCGTCGAGTGGCGTCCGGAGCATGGCCCAGACGCCCCATGCGGCAATCATCGCCGTGACGAGCAGCACCAGGAATCGGTTGAGGATCGACCAGCGGATGAGCTTCGCGATCATCTCTTCGCGCCTGTCGTGCTGTCCTTCTTCATGGCGGGTTCGGCTGTTCCGCCAATGGGCGAAATCCGAGTGATCTCGTACATGCCGTCGGGCATCGCACGAATCTCAAAGGTGACGCTGTCGCCCACGCGCAGATCCTTGGGCGCTTTCTCCGCCGGCAGCTTGAACCCCATGGTCATGGGGCCCCACTGCAACGAGGGAATCGGACCGTGAGAGAGCGTGATCTCGTCTTTACCGATGGCTTCGACCTTGCCCTCACCGCGGTGGATGGCGTCGGTTCCCGCCGGTGCATCCGTGCCCGGCATCGGGCTCATGCGGGTGGCACTGCTCCTGAGGCTCGCTTCGGAGTCGAGCAGGAACTGGCCGGATATCACCACTTTCTGCCCGGCTTCCAGGCCTTTACGGATTTCACTCTGCCCGTTGGCCTCGAGGCCCAGCTCGACGTCCACGGGCGCGAATCCGCCGCCATCCTGCGCAAGAATCACAACGGTGCGCGTGCCGGTCTGGATCACGGCCTCGGTCGGCACGAGCAGCGTCTCCTTGCGTGCCGACGACGTGAAATCCACGGTGGCAAACATGCCGGGCATGAGCCGTCTGCCCGGATTGTTCAATTCGACGCGTGCCCGCAGGGTGCGCGTGGCCGCGCTCACTTCAGGCAGGATCGTGCTGACACGACCCTTGAAGAACTCGCCGGGCAACGCCGGGGCGCGTGCCTGGACTGGCGCGCCGGGCCGCACAAGCGCGGCCTGCGCTTCACTTACTTCGGCGTTCACCCAGACGGTGCTCAAGCCGTTAATGCGAAACAGCGGCGCGCCCGACATGACGGTCATGCCCTCTCGCGCCCCGAGTTCCGTGATCACGCCTTCGATCGGCGCGGTCACCGTCAAGCGCGGATGGACTCGTCCGGTCGATTCGACCAGCCCGATATGATCCTCGGTCATGCCGGCCAGGCGCATGCGCTCGCGCGCGCCGTCCAGCAGTGGTGCGATTCCGGCGCTCGTCGCCGCCATGCGCTTCACCGTCAGGTACTCCTCCTGCGCCGCTACCCATTCAGGGACGTACAACTCGGCGAGTGCCTGACCTTTCTTGACGGCATCAAGCGGCGCACGGACGTAGAGCTTTTCGACGTAGCCGTTCGCCCGCGCCTGCACGGCGGCCACGTCGCGCTCGTTATAGGCAACGCTACCCACCGCTTCCACTCGCGACTCAAGAGTTCCCCTGGTTACTTGGGCGATGCGAACCCCCAGGTTCTGCTGGACGCGCGGACTAATAGCGACCTTGCCTTCGTCCCCTTCCGCACCCGCATAGACAGGGACGAGCTGCATGTCCATGAAGGGCGACTTGCCGGGCTTGTCGAACTTTTGTCCCGGCACCATCGGATCATGCCAATAGAGCACCCGCTTTCCGGTCGCCGGATCGATGTCGCCTGCCTTTTTAGGCGCGCTTGTGTCTTCAGTTGCTGAAGTGGCTGCTGTCATCTGCATGCCGCGGCTGATGCCAAGCCGATAGAGGCCGTATCCACCCGCGGCGACCGTGCTCAGGACAAGGATTGTTGCAATCGCGAAGCGCGCTCTCATTTCGCCACCCCGAGGTCGATGCGGGGCGCCGTAGGCGTTGAAACGGGCGGCGATGCGAGGGACTCGTCGGGATAGAGATAGCGCAGCTGCGCCCAGGTGCGCGCGGTATCCGCCTCGATCTCCAAGAGCTGCGTTCGCACTTCGAGCTCGTTGCGCCGGGCGGCCACCACCACCGACAGCTCGCCCTTGCCCCCGCGGTACGCGGAGACCAGCGCCTGCGTGCGGTCGCGCGCGAGCGGCAGCAGTTCACGTTCGTAGCGACGTAGCCGCTCGCGCCCATTCTGCCACTCGTTCACCATCGTCTGAACTTCGGCGACATGGGCGCGCAGCGCCTCATCGCGCTGCGCCTGCGCCTTCTCGGCCAGCGCCAGCTTCGATGCAAGATCTCGGTCCTGGCGGTTCTTCTGGTCCCATTGCAGAGGAATCGAAACACCGACCCCGATCATGTCGGAGAAATCCGACCCGCGCTTCTGGTACATCACCTCCCAAGTCCAATCGGCTCGCTTGTTCGCCTGCGCGAGCGCCGCCTGCGCCTGCAGCATGGCAACTTCCTCGCTCATTACTGCAATACTGGGATGACGCCGCAGCTGCTCCTCTAGGGCATGGAGATGGATGGGTATTGTGTCCAACGGCGGCTCGCCGGCGAGCGCCTGTTTTCCCGCCTCCTCTCCAACCCAGCGCGACAGCATCACGCGCGCGTTACGAATGCGCCGGTCGAGAATCGTCAGGCGATCTTCGATCACGACACGCGAGCTGTTCGCGGCAAGCACATCGGCCTGACTACTGCTCCGGCCGGCGCGGTAAGCGCTTTCGGCTGCTTCGATTTCGAGCCGGATCTCTTGTGCCTCGTCGGCGATAAGCGCGCGCACGCGTTCGAGGTAAAGGACATCCAGCCATGCGATTGCGGTGTCGCGTTGCACGGCGGCCAGCTCAGCGTTCTTCTCCGCGACGGCGCGATCGGCTTCACGCTCGAAACGAGCACTACGCAGCCGACGCTTCTCCGAGCCCGTGAACTCCTGCATCACGCTAATGCGGCGCATGGTCATGAAATCGCGGCCGAGGGTGAAGCGGTCAGCGCCCTCTACCGGCAGATTGTCGATACCGAGGCGCAGCACCGGGTCGGGCAGTTGACCGGCAGCCACTGCCATTTCCCTGGATGACCGGATCGACGCGTCTTGGGCGAAAAGCTGCCGAGAGCGCTCGACTGCGATCCGCTGCGCTTCGGCAAGTGTGAGAGGGCGCTCCGCGGCATGACTGCCAAGGGGCAGCAAAACGGCGATGCTGATGAGCAGGCGCGCAACAGCCAACGATGGATAACGCATGAATCCTCCGAATAACGATAACCGCCGGCCAAGGCGCGGCCGGGCCGTCACATCGCTATGCGGAGGATCAGATCAGAAAACTACAGCAACGTATGGTCTTCGGTGGGTCGCGCGCGGCGTTGTCGAGCGCAAGGGGGATCCGGTACGTGCGGCTGTCATCCAGTACGCGCACTATCCGCACTGCCTGATCGGCGACGGGCGGAAGCAGAAGTGGCGTGTACCCGGGCACCTTATTACCGTCGGTGCATTTGCTTACGCACAAGTTCGATTCGGAAACCGACGTTTCACAGCAACCATGCTCTTCTGCAGCCGCGGCTGCCGACATGCCGGCTTCGACGCAAGGACGGGTTGCAAAAGCGGCCTGCGTGAAAAGCAGCAGGCCGATCAAGACCTGGCAAATCGCTGCTGTCAGCTTCCGGTGAGCGCGCATGGCAGCGGTATGGTAATGCGGTGGCCGGCGCCGGTCAAGCGCTGGAGGAAGTCGGTCTCCCTGTGAATTCCTCGCGGCGTTTCAAGTGATCCGATTTGACTCTCCTCGCGGCACGAGGCTTGCGTCGCCCGGTGCATGTCGATTTCATGCCCCGTTCCGCACGACGTTTGCGCCGACTGCCATGACACTCTGAGACGCAAAAACTGTCCTCTGCGTGCAATGCTCAAGTGAGGAACCATGGACGCGAAGCGTTCCGAGCGCGAAGGCTGGGTCCTGTGAAGCCAGTAAGGAGTAAAACGCCATGAAGAATCCCTATCTCAGTCTGACCCCGAGAGCCCCGATCATCGGCAGTTTCTTGGCGGCCCTGACCCGCCAGACGGGTGTCGATTCAAACATTTTGAACTGAGAACCAGCTCGTTGGTCGAACTGCCGATCTGCGGTAATATCGCCCGCCATGAACGCACTTGCTCGATTCCTGCTGTTGCTCATGATCGCCGTGGCCGTGCCTGTTCACGGTGCGCTGGCGATCACGGTGGGGCAGTGTCGGGCGCTCGAGCATACTGGCGGCGACCCCGGCGGTCACGACGCCGCGGGCCACGGGGCGGCAACGGCGGATAGCCACGATCACCAACAGCACGCGCATCCCGCTTCGGGATCCGACTCTGTAGCGGATTCCGAAGATCCCACTTCTTCGGGATCGCATTGCGGCCCTTGTTCGGCGTGCTGCGCATCGGCTGCGATCACCGGCCCGGTGCAGCCTCAACTTCTCAACGAAGTTTTTTCCCTTCTTGACCTGGGTCCGGACGAGCAGCCGATCAGCATTCGGCTGGTCGGACTTGATCGTCCTCCACTCGCTCTCTGACGTCCGCTGAAGCCGGCGTGCGCCCTGCGCGCGCCGATCCCGCGCATTCCCTGCGCGCGCTTTGTCGTCGAGAGAGTCATGAAAAATCTATTTTTCCTGGCGCTTGCGGTGTTTGCCGCAAGCGCAGCGTCTGCCCAAGCACCGGCCGCACGCCGCGATCCGACGAATCCTCAGGCGCGCGTTCCGGCCCTGGAGTACCGTTCTGCCTTCGAGAACTACCGGCCCTACCGTGATTCGCCGGTCACCAACTGGCGCGCGTCGAACGAGGAAGTAAGGGCGATCGGGGGTCATGCCGGACACTTGGCCAAACCGGACGGGGCGAGTAATCCCGCGGTGAAGCCGGAGGCCAAGGATTCGTCGCCGGCAGAAAAGCCAAAGTCCGGCGGACACGGGGGACATCACTGATGAACCTCCTCATCGTCCTCGCAGCAATCTTCCTGGCCGGCTGTGCGACCCTGAGTCCGGACGCCGGATTCTCCGATGTGGAGCAGGCAGTAACGCAGCGTACCGGTGCCCGAACCCAATGGGTCCGTTCCGAAGATGCGGCCAATTCCGTCCAGGCAAGGCTCAAGGAGCTCCTGCTAAAGCCTATCGGTCCGCCGCAGGCGGTGCAGATCGCGCTGCTGAACAATCCTGGCTTGCAAGCACGCTATGCCGATGTCGGGATCGCCGAGGCCGACCTGGTGCAGGCGAGCCGCTGGCGCGGGCCGACGTTTTCGTTTGCCCGGCTGCGCCGCGGCGGCGAGACCGAGATCGAGCGCAGCGTCTTCTTCGACGTTCTGGGTTTGATCACGATTCCGCTCTCGGTCAGGGGGGAGGAGGCGCGCTTTGCGGCCGCCAAGAACCGCGCAGCTTCCGAGGCATTGCGCGTCGCGCTTGAAACGCGCAGGGCCTGGTTCAATGCGGTGGCCGCCCGCGAAACCTCTCGATATATGGAGCAGGTGAAGCAAGCGGCCGAGGCGAGTGCCGAGCTCGCGCGGCGCATGGCCGAAGTAGGCAACTGGCCGAAGCTCAACCAGGCGCGTGAGCAAGCTTTCTATGCCGAATCGACGGTCCAGCTTGCGCGGGCTCGGCAAGCCGAAGCGAGCGCGCGCGAGCGCCTGGCGCGCTTGATGGGCCTTTGGGGCGAAGACCTCGGCTTTCAGTTGCCGGAGCGCTTGCCCGATCTGCCCAAGGAGCCTCGACAACTCGGACCCGACAGCGAGACGCAGGCGCTTGCCCAGCGGCTGGATGTCGAAGCGGCGCGCCGCGATGCCGAAGCGCTCGCGCGCTCGCTCGGACTCACCAAGGTCAGCCGCTTCGTGAGCCTGCTCGAGTTCGGGCTCCACAGGAATAGCGAAACCGGACAGCCACGCCAGCGGGGCTGGGAGATCGAGATCGGAATTCCGATCTTCGATTTCGGAACCGCGCGCACCGCACGCGCCGAGGCGCTCTACATGCAATCCGTTTCTCGTGCAGCGGAAGTCGCCATTCAGGCGCGATCCGAGGTGCGCGATGCCTACGGAAGCTACCGCACCAATTTCGATCTGGCGCGGCATTACCGCGACGAGGTCATTCCGTTGCGCAAACGAATCTCGGAAGAAATGCTGCTGCGCTACAACGGCATGTTGGCAAGCGTGTTCGAGCTGCTGGCCGATTCGCGTGACCAGGTCGCCGCGGTGAACGCTTATATCGAAGCCCTGCGGGACTTCTGGCTCGCGGAATCGGACTTTCAAATGGCGCTGACCGGACGCTCCCCGGGCGCGAGCACCGGAACGACCAGAACCGCAGCGCCGGCCGCCGCCAGTGGCGGTCACTAAAAGGGATTCACATGAACACTCGGAGACGATTTTTCGGCCAATCGGCCGCTGGACTCATCGGAGCTGCACTCGTATCGCGGGTCGGCGCCGCATCCTTGCCGGAGGCGCCGATACGGACGACCCCCGACATGGCTCCCCCACTGCAACCGAGCAGCGGGCGCCCATATAGCCCCGTCGTGACGCTGAACGGCTGGTCGTTGCCGTGGCGAATGAACAGCGGTTGGAAGGAATTTCACCTCGTGGCCGAACCAGTCGTGCGCCAGATCGCCGCCGGCATGAACGCGCACCTCTGGGGCTACAACGGCCAGTCGCCCGGCCCGACGATCGAGGTGGTCGAGGGCGACAAAGTACGCCTGTTTGTCACCAACAAGCTGCCCGAGCACACGACGATTCATTGGCACGGACAGCGACTGCCCAACGGCATGGACGGGGTCGGTGGATTGACCCAGCCGCACATTCGGCCCGGGAAGACTTTCGTGTACGAGTTCGAGGCCAAACGTCCGGGCACCTTCATGTACCACCCGCACGCCGACGAGATGGTGCAGATGGCGATGGGCATGATGGGTTTTTGGGTGACGCACCCGAAGAATCCGAAGTTCATGCCGGTGGATCGCGATTTCGTCTTCCTGCTGGGCGCGTTCGATATCGAACCGGGCAGCTTCACGCCTCGGGTCAATACCATGCTCGACTTCAACCTGTTCGCCTTCAATACGCGTGTCTTCCCCGGGATCGATCCCTTGGTCGTGCGCCGTAACGATCGCGTCCGCATCCGCGTCGGGAATCTCACCATGACCAATCACCCGATTCATCTGCACGGCCACGAGTTCGAGGTGACCGGCACCGACGGCGGGTGGACGCATCCGTCTTCTCGCTGGCCGGAGGTTACGACCGATATCGGCGTCGGCCAGATGCGCGCGATCGAGTTCATCGCCAACGAGCCCGGCGACTGGGCCCTGCACTGCCACAAGTCGCACCACACCATGAACGCGATGGGCCACGACGTACCGACCATGATCGGCGTCGACCACCGCGGCGTGGTGGAGAAGATCAATCGACTGGTGCCCGATTACATGGTTATGGGCGAGCGCGGCATGGCGGACATGGGCGAGATGGAGATGCCACTGCCCGATAACACCCTGCCCATGATGACCGGCCGGGGGCAGTACGGCGCCATAGAGATGGGCGGCATGTTCACCGTGTTGAAAGTGCGCGATGGGCTAGCCCGCAACGACTACAAGGATCCCGGTCCCTACCAGCATCCCGCCGGTACCGTGGCATTCGAGTGGACCGGGCAGTTGCCGGTCGCCGAGCGCCCGGCACCGGCTGCGGCAAGCAAGATGTCTTTGAAGGTCCGCAAACCGCCGGCCGGCCATGCCGGCCATTGACAAGGAGCAAGCATGAAAGTGAGCGACATCGTTCTACTGGCGGCACTCGCTAGCATGTCGGCGAACGTGCTTGCGCACGGCGAAGCCAAGCACGAAAAGAAACCGCGTGCGATTTCCACCGAAGGAAAGGCGTTCGGCCGCGAGGGCGACCCCAGGAAGGTCACACGCACGATCGACGTGGACATGAGCGACAAGATGCGGTTTTCGCCTGCGCAGCTCACCATCAAGCAAAGCGAAACGGTTCGCTTTCGAGTCAGGAATTCGGGGCAAGTCATGCATGAGATGGTGCTCGGCACCATGCAGGAGCTGAAGGAGCACGCGGAGGTCATGAAGAAGCATCCCGGTATGGAACATGACGAGCCGTACATGGCCCATGTAGTTGCCGGCAAGGCGGAGAACATGGTGTGGCAATTCACCAAGCCCGGTGAGTTCTTCTACGGTTGCCTGGTTCCCGGGCACTTTGAAGCCGGCATGGTCGGAAAGATCATCGTTACGAAAGGAAGCAGCAAATGAAGACTCTCATCTATGCCGTCCTCGCAGGTTCGCTCCTGACATTGCCAGCGCTCGCCGCCGACACGCATCATCAAGGTAGCAAGACGGCCGCAGCGTTGACGCAGACGGCTCCCGCCTTGTCCGACGGTGAGATACGCAAGGTCGACAAGGACGCGAAGAAACTCACCATCCGCCACGGTCCGCTCGCGAACCTGGACATGCCCGCCATGACCATGGTGTTCCAAGTGCAGGACGCGGCAATGCTCGACCAGGTCAAGCCGGGCGACACGGTGAAATTCGAGGCGCAGAAGATCGGCGGCGCGTACACCGTCACCAGGATCGAACCGGCAAACTAGTGCTCATTGGTTCAACTTTCGCACTGAACAGTCTGGCAGGCGGGCGGCTCTCTTCTGCTACCGGGTCCGTCCATCGCAGCTGTACAAAGTGGTCTGGGTAATCGCGCACCTAAGGGCCGGCGTGCACGTGACCGGGATGATCGTCCGGTGCTCCAACCGATCGCGTGGCCCTCTATTGTGAAGCGGAGAATATCAAATTTGCGAGGACGAAATGAATAAGCCCGTCCATCAGCACGCTCGTGGAACTGGGATGCACGCTCACGCGGATCGCCATGCGCACGCCCCTCATATGCGTCCGGGCGCGCCATCTGACGAGACCGTCGCGATCGATCCGGTCTGCGGTATGAAGGTTGATCCGAACTCAGCGGCAGGTTCGTACGAGTACAAGGGTGTCAAACACTACTTCTGCAGTACGCACTGCCTGGAGAAGTTCAAGGCCGATCTGGAGAAGTTCAGGACACCGGACAAAGCTCGTGAACTTGCACCGGCCGCGCCGGGCGCCAAGTACACCTGCCCCATGCATCCAGAGATCGTGCGAGACGCACCGGGCGACTGCCCCATCTGCGGTATGGCGCTCGTGCCCGTTGCGGGTACGGGTGAGGCGGACGATTCCGAGCTGCGCGATCTGACCCGTCGATTCTGGCTTGGAACGGCCTTGTCGATACCGCTGGTCATCCTCGCCATGGCACCGATGGTCGGCTTCGCAGAACTGTTCGGATTGAGACCGCGGGCACGCGGCTGGGTGGAATTCGCACTCGGCACGCCAGTCGTGCTGTGGGTCGGCTGGCCCATATTGCGCAAGTTCTGGCTGTCGATCACGCACCGCGCGCTCAACATGTACACCTTGATCGGGCTGGGCGTGACGCTCGCCTACCTGTTCAGTCTGGCGGCGGTCTTCGTGCCCGGTGTCTTTCCCCACGAGTTCCAGGCTCATGACGGCGCCGTCGGCACCTACTTCGAGGCCGCCGCGGTGATCGTCACGCTCGTGCTTCTCGGCGATTTACTGCAGTTGCGGGCCATGGGTCGAACGAGCCAGGCGATCAGTGAATTGTTGCGCCTGTCGCCCAATCTCGCCTGGCGCGTGCACGACGACGGCAGTGAAGAGCAGGTGCCGCTCGAGCAAGTAGCGGTCGGCGATCGCTTGCGCGGGAAACCCGGAGAGAAAATCCCTGTCGACGGCGCTGTGCTGGAGGGAACGAGCCGGGTGGACGAATCGATGATCACGGGCGAGCCTGTGCCGGTCGCCAAGTCGGAAGGCGACCGGGTTACCGGTGCAACCGTGAACGGAACCGGCTCGATCATCATGCGCGCGGAACGCGTCGGCTCCGACACGCTGCTCGCGCGCATCGTGCACATGGTGGGTGAGGCGCAGCGAACGCGCGCCCCGATCCAGAAGCTCGCCGATCTCATCGCAGCCCGATTCGTCGAGGTCGTGATCGTCATAGCGCTGGTGACCGCCGCGGTCTGGTGGATCTTCGGGCCGCAGCCCGCGCTCACCTATGCCTTGCTCAATGCGGTAGCAGTGCTGATCATCGCCTGCCCGTGTGCCGTAGGGCTCGCGACCCCGATCTCGATGACGGTCGCCATGGGTGAGGGCGCTCGTCAAGGCATACTCTTTCGCAACGCGGAAGCGATCGAGCGCATGCGAGAGATCGATACGGTCGTGGTCGACAAGACGGGAACCCTCACCCTCGGCCGTCCTGCGATGACGGAGTCAGAGGTGGAAGGCATTGCACGCGAGGACGCCCTGATGCTGCTTGCTTCTGCGGAGCGGCCGTCTGAGCACCCGATCGGACACGCGATCGTGCAAGCGGCCAAGGAGGGTGATGTAGCCCTGCGACCCGCTTCGGGCTTCGAGGTGCACAACGGACTGGGCGTCGAAGCGAGCGTCGATGGCCGTAACGTCCTGGTCGGCAGCCGTGCCTTTCTGCAGCAACGGGGCATCAATACCCAGTCCTGGCACGCACGAGCGGAGACGTTGCGGGCCGAAGCGAAGACCGTCGTCTTCCTGGCGGTCGACAATCGCGCGGCGGCGATCGCAGCGATTGCGGACCCCATCAAGGAAAGCACGCCGGAGGCCATCGCCGCCTTGAAGCATTCGGGCGTGAGAATCGTCATGCTGATCGGGGACTCTCAACGCACGGCAGACGCCGTCGCACGCCAGCTCGGTATCGATGAGGCGATCGGCGAGGTGCTGCCCGAGGACAAGGCGAAGCATATAAAGCGGCTTCAGGCGGACGGCCGCAAGGTAGCCATGGCGGGCGACGGTATTATCGAGCGTTCCCTATTTCATGTCACGCTCGTCCCTCACCCCCAACCCCTCTCCCGGGGGGAGAGGGGAGCGTCGCGTCCGTATTGGACTGTCGTCCAATACGGAACGATCAATAATGACGCACCGGCGCTAGCGCAGGCCGATGTCGGCATGGCCATGGGAACCGGCACTGACGTCGCAATGGAAAGCGCCGGAGTGACCCTGGTGAAGGGCGATTTACGCGGCATTGCGCGAGCCGCGGCGCTTTCGCGGGCGACCATGCGCAATATCCGGCAAAACCTGTGGTTCGCTTTTGGGTACAACGCGCTCGGCATTCCGATCGCGGCAGGTGTTCTCTATCCGGCGTTCGGCATCCTGCTCTCACCGATCTTCGCCGGTGCAGCCATGGCGCTCAGTTCCGTTTCGGTGGTGACCAATGCGCCCAGGCTGCGGGGTGCAAAGCTAACATAGCCGGGGGACGGCTTGGTCAGGGTGCCCCCACCCGCCGTGTAGCCATGCCCCATTCACCCTATTGGTCCTTCGCCGGACTCGAGCATTTCCTGACGCCGATGTAAAGCGCAACGGGCGGAATCACGGCCCACTGTAGAAGTGGTGACGCACCGAGGCGTACGCCGGCGAGCTCGATCACCGGCATGCGTTCGGAATAGGCCCAGCTTTGAAGGACTGCAACGTTCAACCACTCGCTGAATGCGGTATACGACATCCCCACTATGGCGGTGACAAGAGCGATGCGTCGCCAGTGCCAGCTGCTCAGCGGCCCCTCCCGCCCGACGGTCAGCGTCAGCGCGAGGGAGGCCGCGCCGATCAGGAGGTCACCGACAGTGCAGTGCGCAACCGCGAATGCCATGTAACCCGGGCTGGCCTCGTTCCAAATCGTGTACAGCGGCAGATGTGCGATCTCCCAGAGCAGACTGAGGCCGGCAAGCCAAGGTAGATAACGAAGCGCGATGAAGCGACGAGCGGCTCCATCGCAGAGCCAGCCGGCGCCGTTCGCTGCAGTACTCATCCGATGCGGCCGATCACTGGGAAGCACATGCAGGATTTCCGCAGTGCAATCCGTTGAGCCTTCGATTTCATTCTCGCCTCACATTGCGCATCATCTCCTGCCGCGCCATCAGGACATCGCTCGATTTCCAATGACTCTTAATGAAGGTGAGCACCGCCCAGATCTCCTGGTCGGAAAGCGTTCCGCCGAACGCCGGCATGTCGCTCTTGTAATCCTTCGGTGCATTGGGCCATACCATTCCGTGCTTCGTAATGGCGAAGAGCACTTCGTCCGGGTGATGCCACGTATGTCCTGATTCGTCATGCGGCGGGGCGGGGAGCTTGCCGTTCGGCAGCCGTCTGCGCCAATCCGGTTCACCTTCCAGCTTCGCGCCGTGACACGCGGCACAGTGCTGCGCATAGATCTTCTCGCCGAGCGCCAAGTGAGCGGCATTGCGCGAGTCGGCGCGCGGATCGTCTCCGGGAGCAGTCGCCTCGATGCAGGCGGATAGCACCGCCACGTAGCAGACGAGGACGACACGCCGCACAAGAATCACCGCGTTGGGGGTTCCGGCCATTGCTCGTTCGGCGAACGGCCGCGCCGTTCTGCGCTGCCACCCATCATGCCCATCATGCCCTGCATCATGGGACAGGCCCCCATCATTGCACCGCTGCCCTGTGAGGAGACCCTTTCCTCCAGTCGGGCAAGAGATTTTTCGATTCGGTCGAGTCTCGCTTCAATGGAATCCCGAGCTTCGTTGCGCTCTTGGGCGAACGCAACGCCCCCGACCAGCGCTCCGGCTACGACGACTGCGAAAATGCTCTTGCGCATGATGATGCTCCTTTCATTCGACGGCATACACTCGCGGACGAGCCGATACAGTTATCGCCAATCTCGTAGATCTGAAATGGTTCAGTTTTGTTGCCCGTCATCCCCGGAGATCCTTGCGGCATGCCCGGCAAAGATACGCCGCGGATCTTCGGCCGCTCACGGAGCATTCGGTCGATGATCGGCGCCGATACGTGGCCCTCGACCACATATCCACCCACGACGATCGTGTGACACCCGTACAGTTGCTCGGGTACCCCGTGTTTGCGCTTGATCTCGTCCAGGTCATGGGTTGCCACCTCCGTGACCCGGTATCCGTGGCGGCGGAGATAAGCCGCGTGATCCTGACAGCAGCCGCATTGCGGATTCTTGTACAACGTCGCGTCACGATTATCTCCGCCGTATGCGAGGTTGGCCGCGCTCAACGAAGCAAGAGTTGCGAGGAATGTGCGTCGCTTCATTCGCGTCTCCATTCAAATAACCCGGATACACGCCATCATTCCGCCGGCCTGGTGCTCGAGAACATGACAGTGAAACATCCAGTCGCCGGGGTTGTCGGCGACGAATGCGATCTCTGCATTCTCACGCGGAGCGAGCATGACTGTGTCGAGCCACTCGCGATACCGGGTCGGTTGTCCGTTTCGCGTGAGCACACGGAATGCGTGCCCGTGCAGGTGAATCGGATGATGCCAGGCTGTATCGTTGACCAGATTGAGTACGTAGCTTCGCCCGCGGCGCATGATGAACAGCGGGTCGAACCCGGCCGACCCGTCGCCGCAACCGACCGACCGTCCATTTACCGCCCAAGCTTTCCCTTGGCTCATGATCCGCATATCGCCCATCATCCCACCGGTGAAGATGACATCGTGGCGCTCCGGACGGCGGAGCGAGGGCTCGGAGAGCGGATTCGATGGCAGCCGCACCGGTTCCTCCGGAGCGCTTCGCAACGGCCGCTCCTCGCTGTAGGCGAGCTGAATGAGCTCGTAGGCAAGCTGGCGATAGAAGTCATCGCGGACCCTGTGTCGGCTCCCAGGCTGCGCGGTCATGTCTAGAATCAGATCTGCTCGCATTGCCGGCCCGAGGACGATCGAACCTCCTTCGGGCTCGTGGGGATCCACCGGTTGGCCATCGAACGCGACTACCTGAGGCCGATGCCCCTCGAACGCAAGGGAAAAAATGCGGGCCGAAGCAGCATTGATAAGGCGCATGCGAATTCGCTCGCCGGCGCGCACGCGAAATTCTCCCGGTACGCTCCCATTGATAGTCACCGTATTGCCGACGCGGCCGTTGTGGCTCACATCCATGAAGCTGCCAAAACCGCCGCGGATCGAGGCGTCCGGATCCAGGCGCCAGTCACTGAGAACCCATACAATGTCACGGTCGACCTTGGGCGGCTCGAGCTCATCGACGATCAAGGTCCCTGCCAGCCCGCGCCCGACCTGTTCGTAGCTTCTCTGATGCGGATGGTAGAAAAAGGTCCCGGCGTCCGGCACGGCGAAGTCGTAAACAAACTCGGCGCCCGGCTCGATCGCTGGCTGCGTGATGACCGGCACGCCGTCCATCGCGTTCGGCAAGCGGACGCCGTGCCAATGGATAGTGGTACTTTCTGCAAGGGCATTCTTTACGCGTACGCGCAAGCGATCGCCCTGCCGCAGCCTTAGAAATGGCCCCGGAACCGTACCGTTGTACGCCCACACGACCGTCTCTGGGTAGCCCGCCGGAACGAGCTGTGCATGCGCAAGCTGCGCGACGAGTTGTGCTTCTACAACCCCCCGAGCGAAACCGGCAGCAGTCCTACGGCGCGAGGAAAGAAATGGCATGGATGCAAGTCCCAGCATCCCGGCCACAAAACGGCGCCGCGAACGTTGCGGACGCTCTACCGCACGTGCATTCAAGTTGGTCTCCGCGTTTACGGCCGTCGAACGGCGTGAGCGTGTTGCAGCAGATTGCGCAACAACTCGATGACGCGACCGGTTCGGTCAGGCGGAGAAGGCTTTCGGAGGGGCGGTGTCCGGCGGAGCGGCAAGGGACCGTACGGCGTCACTACTACGCTCGGAGGGCCGGCATGCGGGCATTAACTATCGATCACAAGGTTTAAGCCACCGGCTTTAGCCGGTCAGCTTTAGCTGCGAAAATGAGCCGCATGAGCGGAGGTGCGGCATGGAGTACCGGTACGGCAGCCACACGG
>WHTS01000108.1 GCA_009377585.1 Betaproteobacteria bacterium | reverse complement strand
CAAACGGCGCGAAAAAGACCCTTGAGATAGAGCGCCTCGAAGAAAACGCACGAACAAAATCCACGACGTTCATCCCGACCAATTCACACGACTATCGGAACGACGATGACACCGAGGATCGCACCCGAACTGTGCGGGCCGTGTTCGCCGAGGAGCACGCGCACCTCATCGCGCTGCCCGAGAATCCGTTTCCGGTCGATGAGCAACTCCTGGTGAGCGTGCGCAAGCAGCCCTACGTGCGCTTCGACCTGAACGACTACTCCATCCCCCACGCCTACGTCGGCAAGACCTTGAGCGTCGTGGCCACGGGCGAGCGCGTGCGCATCCTCGATGGCACAAACCTCATCGCCTCGCATCCCAGAAGCTTCGATCGCGCGGCCCAGATCGAGGAGCCCGCGCACATCGAGGCGTTGGTCACGCACAAGCGCGCCGCGCGCATGCACCGCGCCCAGGATCGGTTGCACCACGCTGCCCCCAGCGCCCAGGCGCTGTTCCTGCGCGCAGCCTCGCGCGGGGTGCACCTGGGCGTGCTCACCCGCGGGCTCATTGCGCTGCTCGACAGCCACGGCGCTGACGCGTTGGAAGCAGCCGTGGGCGCCGCATTGACCGAGGACGCCGCCCACCTGGGCGCCGTGCGCCACTTCATCGACCAGCACGCCCACGCCCGCGATGAACCTCCCCCGATCGCGCTGGCGCTGCCCGAGCGGCTGCGCACCCTCAACGTACGCCCCCATCCCTTGAGCGACTACGATCACCTCAGCCCGGAGAACCCCGATGAGCAAACCGATACCGAATCCGAATACCCCAACGCGCACGACCCCTGAGCTCGACCCCAGCGCAACGCGGCTCGCAACGCTGGGCCTGTACGGGCTACTGGCCAATCTGTCCGAGATCCTCCAAGAACCGTGGCTTGCCCGCGTGATCGAGATTGAAGAAACCGAGCGCGCCCGCCGATCCCTGAAGCGCCGTCTTGCCAACACCCGTCTGGGTAGCTTCAAGCCCATCGCCGACTTCGACTGGCAGTGGCCGAAGAAATGCGATCGCGCTCAGATCGAGGAGCTCTTCTCGCTCGGCTTCATCGCCGAGAGCGCCAACGTCGTTATGATGGGCCCCAACGGCCTGGGCAAATCGATGCTCATCAAGAACCTCGCCCACCGCGCCGTCGTCAACGGCCACAGTGCGCTGTTCACGCTTGCCTCCGACATGCTGCACGATCTGGCCAAGCAGGATTCCTCCGTCTCCCTGGCACGCCGCCTTCGACGCTATACCACACCGAGCGTGCTGGCCATCGACGAAGTCGGCTACCTCTCCTACGACGCCCGCTACGCCGATCTCTTCTTCGAAGTCGTCTCCCGGCGCTACCAGCACCGCCCCATCGTGCTGAGCACCAACAAGCCCTTCGGCGAATGGAACGAGGTCTTCCCCAACGCCGCCTGCGTCGTCACCCTCATCGATCGGCTCATCCACCGCGCCGAAATCGTCGAGCTCGACGGCCAGAGCTATCGCCTGAAGGAGGCCCAGGAACGCGCCGCCGCCAAGGCCAAGGCCCGACAGGCTGGGCGCAAGCACCGGCCCTGATCCCCATGCTCAAGCCCAACGATCTGCCGCTCATCTGCCTGCCCACCGAGCTCTCCGACGAGGCGGCCGCAACCCTCGTCGAGTTCTTGCACGAACTCACCGCCGCGCTCGAGCAACATTACTTCGCCCAGCTGCATCGGTATCACCAGCAGAACCGCCCACTGGACCCCAAGCTCGATCTCGGCGCTCATCACGTCACCCCAAGCGACGAGCCACCCTTCTAGCCATCCCGGCCATTCCGGCCACGATCCACACTCGCACTACCCGCATGGGTCTCAACGCCGGCAGTAACAAAAACCGCGTCCATCCCCAAAATGACGCGGTTCTACGACCCCGGCACCACCCCAAAAGCCACGGGAATGGCCGCCATCAAATGCCTTAACGGATTGCCACAAAAGAAGTTTTCGATCAAATTTTTACCGTCAGGTCGTTCACGATAGCGGAATGAAGATGCGGTTAGCCGGTAACCGATCATCGAACAGCGCACGGGGCCAAGCCCTGAGCGCAGCTCTGCGCACGGCCGGCCAATCATCGAAGTTCGGCCGCTAACCCGATTAGCCGAGGAGATGAGCGGGTCAGACAATCTTCAACCTCTGGAATTCGGCGCGCAGTGCCTGTACCAGTTCACCCAGCGCAATGGCATTGAGCTTGTTCTTGGTCACGAAGGCCCGCCATTGCGCCTGCTTGCCGGCATCCGTGGCGAAAGCGTCGCTCAACCCTGCGGGCACACGTTCGGGCAGCGCGGTTCGACGGCGAGTAAAGGTGGCCTGGATCGCGCGCGCCAACTCCGCATCATCCAGATCGCCATCGCGCAGCAACGTCCACAGGTCGAAATAATCTTTCATGCGGCTGTTTGCCATGCCGAGTGCGCACAGCGCCTGAAATTTCTCGGCGACTACCGTGTACTTGGGATACGCTCGCAGCCTGGGCGCAGGCAGGTCGTCCAGCAAGACGGGATAATTGACTGTCTCGGGTGCTGGCGTCACAACGTCACCAAAGCCGATGTCTATCTGCAGCGAGAGTTGCGCACCGTCCAACGTCGCGCGCAGTTCGACACGCACTCCCCCGTAACCTGCCTCCTTGCGGATCTCCGCCGTCTTGACCGAACCCGCTTCGAACGCAATCCCATCATCGACCTCAATGACGCATACGTCGCGGAATACAGCCGCCACGGAATCGATGTCATCGGGGCCAAAACCGAGCAAGTCGGCATCTCGGGTTGGCCGCTGTGGAACGTCGTACCAGAGCTTGAACAGCAGCGCGCCCTTGAGCAGGAAGTTCGGCGCATGCCTGGATACCGACAAACGATACAGCAGCCGTTCCAGGCCGTAGTGCGTGAGCGTGAGGTTGAAGTCCTGCTTCGCAGCGTCCGAGCGATTTTTGAGGCGGGCGCGGATCGAGGCCGCGCGGTTTTTGCTCATGACGCCGCGATGGTTTCGAGGTAGGGGCGCATGACGTTGGCGACACGATTGACAGCAGCGTAGCGCCACAGGTCATCCATCGTGACCTTGCGCTTGTACCACCCCTCACGCAGGGCTTCAAGGGCCACGTCCAGGCCAATCTTGTTGCGGAACTTGAAGCAATCGGCGATGGTCTTGGCGGCGTTGAACACGGGGACTTCCACCCCGTCTACCTTCAACCGGTCGATGCCTTCCGTCAGGGATGGACCCGACATGCGAATCACGCGCAGTGCGGGCTTGTCGAGCCGGGGTGATAGCATCCGGTGCGGTATGGCGAGCCAGATCTCGTGCGGCGCCTGGGTGCCGATGTCGTGCACGCGTAGCGCTGATACGAGGCAAATGATTCCGCGGGGCACCCGGATCGCGACCTCGGCAAGCGAGCGATTTTCGCTGACTGCTTGGTTGGGTAGGCTGTAGACGCCGCGCCCCACGCGTTCCAGTTTCCCGGCGGATACGAGCCGGGTCAGCGCAATGGTCGGCAGGCCTGCCCGGGCGAGGTCGCGCGCGCGCAGCAGCGGGTGCTTGCGTGCGAGCTGAAGGACGGCCTGTTCGCTGGTTTGCGGCTGGGACACGGAAGGAAGTATGTTGCAATATATCGTCAGAAGTCAATAACTGCATTGATATAACAACACCACCTAACCTCAGGCTCGCATACACTGGGGCCGCCATCGGAGAAAGGGCCTGAGGCTTCGCGAATCCATGCGGCCGGTCGATTCTCGGCGCGCAGCAACAATCTCGCACTCCGGCCCGGGCCGAGGTTTCCGACCCGCGGTCGGAACTGTCCGCGCGGATGCGGGGACTACCGCCGACCGACGAACGCGGCATTGGACGCTGAATCCAGACGGAGACTGCACAGTTCACAAGCGGATTCGTCGCCGCTACGTCTGAGAAGCGGTTGAAGTGGTGGGAGTCCCTGAAATTGTCGGCGCCTCGCTCTGCTTTGCATTCATGCTGTGGCCTTTTGCTCAGGCTAGAAGCCACCTGACTATCTGGCTCACGCCATCGACTGCGAGTTCCACCCAAATAGCAAGTACGGCGAACACGATGGCGATACCGACAGCAACCCTGTGCTTCTTCCTGTCTAGCTTACGCGCGAGAAACTCATACATTAGGCCGGTTCCAAACAGGAGCGCCCCCATAGCGATAAAGTCGCCCGGTCCCCAGTGCCAGCCGTCACCCGCCGGCTTTCCTCTGTCGAGGATGCTCATCACCAGAGGGATCAGCAGGATGCTCCCGGTCACGATAACCGGGCGAACAATAATTGCGTTGCATTTTTGACTAGGCTCTCATCACAATTCTGTGGACACGAGCCCCGCTCTGATTCACCAGGACGCCGCATCGGTTCTATCCTCGCGACGTACGCAGCCAGTTTGTCGAGCGTCGAGTTCAATCCTGCTTGGTGATCCTCAGGCCTTATGCCGACCGGCACGTCCTCACAACGCACCGTGACCCGCGTTCCTGCTTCGTCGGGCTCGAACGCCCAGACAATCCGCATTTGACCGGCGAACGCGGGATCATCGCTTTCGAATGTCACCGCTTGCTCGATGCATCGATCTTGTACCAGGCGAACGAACCGCACGTCGACCTCGTCCGCGTCCGACGAGGTCTTGCCGGGCGCGTGATGCGGATCGTTGTACGTCAAGCGCAGCCGGTAGGCCCCACCCTCCCGAAATTCAAACGCCAGCATACGCCCGGTCATGCCTTGCGGGGGTAGCCACGCTTGCATCGCGTCCGGCTCCGCGAAGATCCGGTAGATCGTCGAGGGCGACGCCTGAATTAATTTCGACGCCGAATCAAACCGCTTGGACATGAGCCACTCCACTCTGCATCGCTACAACGAGAAGGATTTTGCGTGCGCACGCCAGCCGCTAGCCATACGTGACAAGAATCGGAGTGGTTATCGGCCTAAAGGCGGTAGTCCAGTCCAACTGTCGTTCTGGACAATAGCCCGCGATGTCACCGCCCTTGCAGCACCCGCTCGCGGCTGATGAAGTCACGAACCCTGTCCGGCGTCGCGCCTATGATATGGACCGCCTCGCGAAGCTCTACTGGTGAGGCCCGCAACCGTTGCGACCAATAGCGCACGTCGTGCTCGTGTTGCAGATCGACGAAATCGCGCTCTTCGAGTCTATGATCATTTCGGTGATCCATCTCGTACTCCCTAGTCGGGGATTATCGTATGAGGTGCATAGCACATACCCGCGCTTGCTTCACGGGCCCGATACCTATTCGCGATAGCGGTATCTCGTCGTCCGTTTGACCCGGTTGCGCCGTGTATGCCCTTCGTCGTTTTCTGCGCTGAACGATCGACCCGCGCGGGCGCATCCGTGCGCGTATAGAAGTTTTCTTGTTCCAGTGCAGCGCTTAATTTGATCCAGTTACGCTCGGCGGGGATCATCGGCGGGCAAACGATGCTATCTCCCTTGGTTTGACGTGGCCGTTGCGGAAACTGAGTTTAGCGTACCTGGGGCACCGCACAGCCATGCTGGAGATGGTCTCGCGTGCAAGCACTGCATCACTCGTAACAACGAAAGTGGTGAGGAACGCACCCTAACCGGCCGAGCGGCAATCGCAAGTTTCGTTAAGTGACGCACTCACAGTCGCGTGCGGCAAGGTAGTCGCGTGAAAAAAATTCACCACATCGGTTGTTGCATGCTCGCGTCACATGTCGAATTCCTGCCGAGCTTGCAGATAGGATCGAGGCGAGAGGATTGAAAGAGTCCGTGGGACGCGGGGCTACTAGACTCTTCACACGCAAGTCAATCCGCCGCTCCGGCCAAACGCAAGTTGCTCAGAGCTAACGCACACTTGCAGAAACCGGCAAGCGCCTCGAGGCGGGCGAACCGTCTGCAGACCATAGCGAAATCCGGACCAACGGAATCGAGGCAGCCGATGTCCGAGGCGTGGGTGCCGCGAATGGCACGGTGCAACCGCCCGATCTCCGTGTCGGACCTGCCCCCTCGAGCAGGAGTTCGTGATCGGTCTTTCGGCGTCGACCGGATATCAACGATACATGTCCGCCAAGCGGCCCTCGCTAGAGGAACTCAGGCGCCTCGTCGACATCGACCACAAACTCTCGCGACTATCCTCGCGCGAGTGCTTCGCCTACAGAACAGCCGGGACCTGGGTACCGCCAGCCGGCACGGTCATCGGCGGTATGGTTCATTGTGCGGATGGGCATCACGACAGCGACAGGTAGTAGAACTGTCAGACCGACCTTTTGCTCACTTATCTCTCGGGCGGGTGTAGCACGTCACCGAAGCGTCACACGTTGGTAACACCGACGCGGTAGGAGTCGCGGGTGCGCCAAGTGTCCGATCGATCCCCCGCGAAGATCTCCCGGGTTAGGCTCTGCCAG
Source organism: Betaproteobacteria bacterium (assembly GCA_009377585.1). Lineage (NCBI taxonomy): Bacteria > Pseudomonadati > Pseudomonadota > Betaproteobacteria > Betaproteobacteria bacterium. The sequence continues at coordinate 14,211 of WHTS01000108.1, read as the reverse complement.
CGTCTTCCAACCAACGCCAGCGGACACGACCTTGTGGTCGGCGACCTGCATGGCCATCGCTCGCTTCTCGACGCGCAACTCGAGCGGCTGCATTTCGACCCTGCGCGCGATCGGGTGTTATCCGTCGGTGATCTGGTCAACCGGGGACCCGAGTCGCTCGCCACGCTGTCGCTGATCGAAGAGCCGTGGTTTCATGCCGTGCTCGGGAACCACGAGCTGATGCTGCTAAACTACCTCCACTACTACGATAGCCGCACGCATTCGAGAAAGGCGTTTGCGTGCGGCAGCGGACAATGGATCCACGAGGCCATCGCGAAGAACAGGAAATTCCTCGGGAAACTGGCCGATCGCCTTGCCGCGTTGCCGCTGGCGCTTCACGTCGAAGGCGCGGTTTCGTTCAATGTCACGCACAGCGCGCTGCTGCCGATCGGCTTACGGCAGAAGCGCCTGCTCCGCGACGAGACGGTCTGCGTTCACCGGGCCGACGCGGCGACGTCGTCGCGCCTCAACATCGGCGAAGCGCTGACGTCCGGGCTGTTCGGCCTGCGCTTCGCCGAGCATTCGGTGCAGATCAGCGATACGCCCATCGGCGCATTGCCGATCACGTACGTCGGACACTCGCCGATCCGGCATGTGACGGTCCACAACTCCTACGTCTATATCGACCAGGGTGTCCGCGTGCATCCGGGCCGGTCGGAGTGTCGACCGCCGACGGTGATCGACCATGCGAAGTTCTCGTTCTGGCTCGGCGGCGTCGTCACCGCACGCGAAAGGATGTCCACGGGCGCCGGTGCGTGAACGTGACCCGCGCAGGTTGCGGGTACCGGTGACGTCGCACGGGGGCGCGGTGAGCAGCCAGACCGAAATCGAACTGAAGTTCCTCGTCCCGCCGTCGTCGCGCGCCGCGCTGGCCGCCGAGATGGGGCGCGGATCGGCGACGCTCGAGCGGCGCACACTGGCGACGGTGTACCTCGATACCGTCGACCGGCGGCTGGCGCGATCGGGCATCGCCTGGCGCATGCGACGCGAAGGACGCCGCTGGATCCAGACCTTGAAGGCCGGGGGCTCGAGTGCGCTCGAGCGTTTCGAGCACGAGGTGATTCGCCCGGACGCAACCTGGAATGCCGGCGCCCACGCGGACACCGCCGTCGGCGACCGCTTGCTCGGGATCCTCGGCGACGCGCACGACGAGGGCATCGAAGTCGGCGCGCGTTTCAAGACCGAAGTTCGCCGCACGGCGCGCCGGATCCGCACACGCGGATCGGTCGTCGAAGTGGCTTTCGACGAAGGCCGGCTGCTGGCTGGCGAGGCCCGGGAGCGGATCCGCGAGGTCGAGTTCGAGCTGATCTCGGGATCCGCTCGCGCGATGCTGCGGCTCGTCGAGCGATGGCGCAACCGCTTCGGCCTGATCTACGACCCACGCAGCAAGGCCGAGCGCGGCGACCGGCTGTCCGACGGATCATCGTTTCCGCCGGTGCGCAAGGCGCACCACCCCGACTACTCTGACGAAGCGACCGCCACCGAGGCGCTGGGCCTGGTCCTCGACGAATGCCTGGCGCAGATTACGCGCAACGCGATCGGGCTGATTGAAGGCGACCCCGGCTCGCGCGTCGAACACGTCCACCAGATGCGCGTGGGCATCCGCCGGCTGCGCAGCGCGCTGCGCAGCTTCGCGGACTGGACGCCCGCGCCGCCCGACGCGCTGGTTGACGGACTGCGTGCGCTGTTCGCCGCGCTCGGCGAGTCGCGCGATAGCGATGTCCTCGACACCGGCGTCGCGGCGGAGCTCGTAAGGGTCGGCGCTCCGGCGCTGACGGTGCCTGTCGGAGCACCTGGGCCCGATCCGGTCGACGCGTTCCGCGCCGATGCCGTACAGCGATTGTTCGTCGCCTGGATCGATTGGCGCGCGAGCCTTGCCGAGCCGCCGGCGTCGCAGCCGTCGGAGCGGGGTGCTTCGGAAACGGACGCTTCCGGCGTCGAGGCGCTGACAGCTGCGGTGCACGTCGGAGCGGCCGACGGCGGGCAAGCTGGCGAACCGCCGCGACCCGGTGACAACGCGAAATCCTTCCACCGAAACATCGAGCGACGGCTGCGCAAATGGCACCGCCGCATCGCCGGCGATGCGAAGGCGTTCGGCGAACTCGAGGACGAGCACCTGCATTTGGTGCGCAAGCGCGTCAAGCGCCAGCGCTACGCGGTGGAGTTCTTCGCACCGGTGCTAGGCCGGCGCAAGGTCGAGCGTTACCTCGGGCCGCTCGCCGCGATCCAGGACCGGATGGGCGAACTCAACGACCTGTACGTGGCGAGGGTGCGCTACCAGGCGTTCGTCGCATCGGAGCCGGCGGCTTGGTTCGCACTCGGCTGGCTGGCCGCGCGCATCGAGGAAGTACGCGCGTTCGCGAAGCCCGAGCTCGAGCGACTCGCGAAGACCGATCCGCCGACCCGCTGAGGCCGGCGGGCCCTTCGGAACGAACGGGAGCGGACGTAGCCCGGAACCGCTGTCGGCTCGAGCCGACCAACACGTTCCGAGCGCCGCGGCCCGAGCAAGAGAGCACTTTTACCGTCACACCAAAATCGCGTCTACGAACCCCCTGAGCCATTGATTCAACAATACTTCTGGCCGATTTTTTTACCGTCAGGCCCCTTACACCGGTTGACGGTAAATTATTTGAAGCCGTGCCACGCCAAATTTTTACCGTCAGATTTACCGTCAATCGCATTGGCATACCCGAAAACTGCATTCACCATCTATCGACATCTATCGAGGACGATCGGCGCTTACGAACAGCCCACCTTTCGAGGTGTATCGACATCTATCGGACACAGCGCCGTTCGTGAGCGACGTCAGCGAGCCCTCCTGCGGGTCGAAATGGCCCGGAAAAAGTGCCGACATCAAATTGAATAACTCATTGTCATTCCATACATATTCGTCAATTCTTTTACCGTCACAACGCCCATTTGAAGGCGCCAGGATCTCGAAAAACAAAGGAAATGGCTGCCATCAAACGCCTCAACTGATTGTCATGTCGTGAGTTTTCGACCAAATTTTTACCGTCAGATCGCTCGCGCAGCGAATTGAAAATACCAATGGCGGGCAACCAACCATCGTGCAGCGCACGCTGCCCCACCTTAGCGTGGGTCTGCGCGTGGACGACGATTCTTCGGGAGTGAAGCTACCCTGCTTGCCGAAGAAAGGCGCGAGTCAGACAAATCTTCAATCGCCGGAATTCGGTGCGCAGTGCCTGGACGAGTTCACCCAGGGCAATGGCATTGAGCTTGTTCTTTGTTACGAAGGCCCGCCATTGCGCCAGCCTACCAGCATCCGTGGCGAATGCGTCGCTCAATCCCACGGGCACGCCTTGGGGTAGTGGGGTTCGACGGCGGTGGTTTCTGGCGGGCGCCCTTGGTGGAGCGATCAGTCGAAAATGGAAGTATTCCCGGCTGGCATCAGCTTGCCCAGCCGGTCGTAGACCCGGCCGTCGCGAAGCGCGAACCAGATCCTGTCCTCGTCGTTGAGCCTGTTGCGCACACCTCATCTTCCTCATGTCCTGCATCAGCTCTGTCTGTCGGCCTCACGCTTCACCTCCCAAGGGAGGCGCAGCATAAAACCGGACAGATCACGTGCTAAGACACCGGACCTATCATGTGCTCGCGACATTGGATCGGTGCATGTATTGCGGTCGATCGTCGGTTCACTTAGACTCTTCAATCATTCTGATTAAAGGCGATTCAGTTATGGACACGCGCGTCGTTACCACTCATCTTCCCGAAGATCTCGCGAAAAAGCTCGACGGCTTGGCCGAGCGGCTCGATCGGCCAAAGGGATGGATCGTGAAGGAAGCCATTGCCTCATTCATCTCCCTCGAAGAGCAGCGGCACCGGCTCACGATCGAGGCTCTCGCCGACGTTGATGCCGGCCGCATGCTTGATCACTCGAAAGTGGAGGCATGGGCTGATAGTCTGGGCAAACGCAAACGCCGTGCACGAGATTAGTTGTGGCACTGAAGTGGACCAGCAAAGCACATTCCGATCTCGTACGCCTGCACGAATTTCTCGCGCCGATCAATGCGCCCGTCGCTATTCGAGTAGTTCGTCAGTTACTCGCTGGAGCGAAACGGATTCCCACCCACCCTCGCCTCGGAGTCCGACTACCCGAGTTCCACCCGCGTGAAGTAAGGCGAGTATTTATCGGTGACTATGAGATTCGATATGAAGTCGTGGGCGCGGACGTCTATATCCTTCGGCTGTTTCATACCAAAGAAGATAGATAATCAGACTGACACTGGTCGATTCTCGGCGCGCAGCAACAATCTCGCACTCCGGACCGGGCCGAGGTTTCCGACCCGCGGTCGGAACTGTCCGCGCGGATGCGGGGACTACCGCCGACCGACGAACGCGGCATTGGACGCTGAATCCAGACGGAGACTGCTCAGTTCACAAGCGGATTCGTCGCCGCTACGGCTGAGAAGCGGTTGAAGTGGTTGGAGCCCCTGAAATTGTCGGCGCCTCGCTCTGCTTTGCATTGATGCTGCGGCCTTTTGCTCAGGCTAGAAGCCACCTGACTATCTGGCTCACGGCATCGACTGCGAGTTCCACCCAAATAGCAAGTACGGCGAACACGATGGCGATACCGACAGCAACCCCAGATGCGTGAGGATGCGGCCGATCACGCTCGGCTCTTCGATGACGGCGATGATCTGGAGCCTGCCGCCGCAGTTCGGGCAGTGTTCGAGATCGAGCAACATTTGGAAACGTACGGTGCAGGAGGGCCTGTGGTTCGTCGGCGCGAGGACCAGCGTTGGATCGGAAGGCCCGTCCAGGCCCGCTGAATTTTGCTCGACAGTTCACGCGGTTGAACGCTCGTGCGGGGCAGGTACCCAGCGCCCGGCTATGCGGCCATGCGAGTTATCAATTCGAGTGCGATCGGTCACACCTTCCCTGGGAAATCTACTTACGCATATGTTCTAGAGGCATTTTTTTTCAAAATGCCCTATCATCGGCCGAAGTAAACAAGCCATGACCATAGAAAACCATCCCCGTGATTAGAGAAGGTATAGCAGTTCGTTGAGATTCGCCGATCTGGTGCGCTTTTTTGGATAACGGTGCCCATAATGTCGTTGGGATAACCTCGCTAGGTTAGAGAAATGCGCGGATCGGATGTGATGCAGGAGTCGCTGTTTGCGACCAGAAGCGTGGCGCGCTTCCTCCCGGCCGATCATCCGCTGCGAGCGGTGCGCGATAGCTTGAAAGTTGCGCTCAAGGGCATGGATGAGGTGGGGGCCGACAAGGCCTACGACAGCGCCGATTTCATCGAGGCGTGCCCGCGAGATCGGAGTGACCCCGCATGTGGCCAGAACACCACTCGACGCGAAAGCGCGATTGATGCACGCACCACACGCCATCCCGGCCACGAAATCAGCCAAGTCGTGCGCAAGCTGATCGAGACCATCTTCGGGGATGCGAGGCAACACGGGACGCTGCGCCAGCTGAAGCAGCGCGGCTTGGATCGAGCCGATCAGGTGTTTTGCCGTGGCGATGACTTGCGTCGTTTGCCGACACTGATCGCCAGCTCGGGATGAATCATGGAGAGGTCCCTCCAATGCACGTAAATCAACTGCAAACGAGCCGTGCAGAACCCCAAACGGGTCCAATTCAGAGCCACGATGCATCGAATCAACTCGCCGCCTGTCGTCAGGTGACCATACTGGCGCTCATGTTCAAGCGCTTTTCAACGAACTGATAACGCTGTCATGTCCGTATTGCTGGAAGTCAAAGATCTTTACACGCAATTCGATACCTCGGACGGCGTTGTCCGCGCCGTCGATGGCATCGATTACATCGTCAACGAAGGCGAGACGATCGGGATCGTTGGAGAGTCAGGCTGCGGAAAATCCGTGGGAGCGCTGTCGATCCTACGCCTGATTCCCAATCCGCCCGGCAGGATCGCGAAAGGCAGCATCCGTTTCGCAGGCAAAGACCTGCTCACCCTGAGCGATGCGGAAATCCGCAAAGTACGCGGGGCGCAGATCTCCATGGTATTTCAGGAGCCCATGACATCGCTGAATCCGGTGCTGACGATCGGCCGACAACTGTGCGAAGGCATGGAGTTGCACCTGGGTTTGACCCCGGAGCAGTCGCGGGCACGCGCGGTCGACTTGCTCGGCATGGTCGGGATTTCGGAGGCCCCGCGGCGGCTTCTGCAATACCCCCACCACCTGAGCGGCGGCATGCGCCAGCGTGTGATGATCGCGCTCGCTCTATCTTGCGAGCCGAAGCTCATCATTGCCGATGAGCCGACCACGGCGCTCGATGTCACCATCCAGGCGCAAATCCTGGAGCTGATGCGGGAACTCACCAAACGCTTCGGCGTCGCATTGATCATCATCACGCACAACCTCGGGGTCGTGGCCCGCTACGCCGATCGCGTCAACGTCATGTACGCGGGCAAGATTGTGGAAAGCGGAACCGCTTCGGACATCTATCACCGGCCGGTTCATCCCTACACGTTGGGGCTGTTGCGCAGCATCCCGCGCATGGACGTGCCGCGCGGCCAGCGCCTGATTCCGATCATCGGTCAGCCCCCTGACCTCACGCGGAAGATCGAAGGTTGCGCCTATCGGCCGCGCTGCAGTTTCGCGGTGCCTCGCTGCGCCCAGGACGCACCATCGCTCGAGACCGTCACGAGCGGGCACACATCGGCTTGCTTCGAGAAAGCCCGGCTGATGAAGCCGCTCAAGGAGGCCTCATGAACGTGGTCGAAGACCCAACGGCGCTGTCCGCCGCCGTGAAGCCCGCACAGCCGTTGGTCGAAGTGCGCAACCTGAAAATGCACTTCACGGTCGGGGTCGGAATGTTTTCCGGCCGGAAGTCGGCAACGATCAAGGCGGTCGATGATGTGAGCTTCACCATCGAGCGCGGCGAAACCCTGGGCCTGGTTGGGGAATCCGGCTGCGGCAAGACCACCACGGGGCGTTGCATTCTGCGTCTCGAAAAGCCGACCTCCGGTGAGATCATTTTCGAGGGCCAGAACCTGTGCAAGATCGACCGCAAGACGTTGAACGAAAAGCGCGAGCGCATGCAGGTCATTTTCCAGGACCCGTTCAGCTCGCTCAACCCGAGGATGAAAGTCGGCGATATCATCGGGGAACCGATGAAGGTCCATGACATCCATCCGAAACAGGCGGTCCGTGACCGGCGTGTGGCGGAGTTGCTTTCGGTATGCGGGCTAAATCCCAAGTTCATGAACCGCTATCCGCACGAAATGAGCGGTGGTCAGCGCCAGCGGGTGGGCATCGCGCGCGCACTGTCGCTCAACCCGAATTTCATCATTTGCGACGAGGCGGTGTCCGCACTGGATGTTTCGATCCAGGCCCAGGTGGTCAATCTGCTGGAAGACCTGCGCGAACAGTTCAAGCTTTCGTACCTGTTCATCGCCCATGATTTGAGCGTGGTGCGCCATTTGTCCCATCGGATCGCAGTGATGTACCTCGGGCGGCTGGTGGAACTCGCCGATTCGGACGAACTGTTCACCAATCAGCTGCATCCCTACACCCGTGCTCTTCTCGAGGCGGTGCCGATACCGGATCCAGATATCGAGAAAACGCGTGCTCATCGGGTCATGAAGGGCGAAATACCGAGCCCGATCAACCCGCCTAGCGGCTGCGTGTTCAATCCGCGCTGTCCGCTCGCGGCCGAAAGCTGCCGGCAGGAAGTGCCGCAGTTGCGGGAACTCAAACCGGGGCACTGGGTCGCCTGTCCGCGCGTGTAGGCAATGTTGCGGTTCGACCCGAAATTTAAGGGAGCGTGACCGTCATCGGGAAAAGATGATTTATCGAGCGAGGAGAACGCTATGCGAAGCATCCGCATGAAATCGGTGTGTGCCGCTGTGGCGGTTTTTGCATTCGGCGTCGGTGCAGCAGGTGCCGCGGAAACGCCAAAGCGCGGCGGCGTCCTCAACTACGTCGTTCCCGCTGAACCACCGGGCTACGATGGGCACCGCGAGAGCACCTTCGCGATGCTTCAGCCGATCCGCCCGTATTACAGCGTTTTGATCCAGGTGAACCCGGACAATCCTGCTTCGACCACGGACTTTGTCTGCGACGTCTGCGTGGGCGGGGTGCCTAAGCCGACGGACGACGGGACGACTTACGCGTTCAAGATTCGCGACGACGTTAAATTTCACACGGGCGAAACGATGACCGCGCAGGACGTGGTCGCCTCGTACAAGAAAATCATTTGGCCCCCGGAAGGCGTGAGGAGCCATCGCAAAGCGATGTTCAGCATGGTCGAGAGCGTGACCGCCCCGGACGACCACGCCGTGGTATTCAAGCTCAAGTTCCCGAGCAGCGCCTTTATTCCGGTGCTCGCCATCCCCTTCAACTGGATCTACCAGAAGAGCGTGCTCGACAAAGACATTCACTGGTACGAAAAGAACATCAGCGGCAGCGGGCCGTTTATCTTCAAGGAATACCAAGCCGGTGCGTTCATGCGCGGCGAGCGCAACCCGAACTACTACCACAAAGGCCAGCCTTATCTCGACGGCATCAAGGCGATCTTCGCCAGCAGCCAAACGCTGCGGGTGCAGGCGATCCGCGGCGACCGCGCCGCGATCGAGTTCCGCGGTTTCCCGCCGGCGTCGCGCGATGACCTGGTAAAGGCGCTCGGCAAGGACATCACGGTTCAGGAAAGCGTCTGGAACTGCGGAGTCACCTTCGTGCCGAATCACAAGCGCAAGCCCTTCGACGACGTGCGCGTGCGCAGGGCGCTGTCGCTGGCGGTGGATCGCTGGGGCGGTTCCAAGTATCTTGCCAAGATCGCGCTCGTCAAGACCGTGGCTGGCATCACCTACCCACACAGCCCGCTCGCACCCAGCAACGAGCAGCTGCAGCAGTTGGCAGGCTGGTGGCCCGACATCAAGAAGTCTCGCGCAGAGGCGCGCCGGCTGCTCAAGGAGTCGGGGGTGGATTTGTCGAAGGAATACTACTTCCTGGTGCGCGGTGTCGATCAGCCCTACAAGATCGTGGGCACCTGGCTGGTCGATCAGTGGAAGCAGATCGGATTCAAATTCAAGCAGCACACGCACCCGACTGGGCCTTTCTACAACATACAGCGCAACACCCGTGAGTTCGATGTCTCGATCGACGCCAACTGTAATTCCATCGTCAACCCGCTGGTGGATACCGCCAAGTACGTTTCGTCCGACCGCGCGGCCAACAACTACGGGGGATACATCGACCGAGATGCGGATGCGATCTACGACAAAATGCTGCGCTCGACCGACGTCAACGAACAGAAAAAGCTGATGTGGGAATACAACAAGCTCACGTTGGACACGCACGCCAATCAGTTCATAGTGCTCTGGTGGAACCGCATTATCCCTCACCGTTCGTACGTCAAGGGATGGAAAATCGGCCCCAGCCACTACTTGAACCAGGCGCTGGATAACGTGTGGCTCGACAAGTGATGGAGGAGGAACGATCGCGCTGCTGGCCGCGACTCTTTCGAGCCGGGGGCAGCAGCGCACTCGTTTAATACATCATGCGCAGATACATCATTAAACGCCTGCTCCTGGTAATCCCGACCCTGTTCGGAGCGGCGGCGCTCGTGTTTGTCATGCTGCGCCTCATCCCGGGCGACGTCTGTGAAATTCGCATGGCGGGAGAGGGGGGCTACTACGACCAGGCAACCATCGAGCAATGCCGTGAGGAGATGGGGACCAACAAGCCGATGGTTACCCAATTCGTGGATTTCGTTTGGGGCCTCATGCGCTTCGACTTCGGCATTTCCATGTGGACCGGCCAGCCTGTCCTCGAGGAAATCGCTCTGCGCTTCGAGCTTTCGCTGCAGGTGGCCATCATGGCCACGATTATCGGGGTCATCATCGCGATCCCCCTCGGCACGATTTCCGCGGTCAAGCAAAATACCTGGATCGACTACATCGTCCGCGGCATAAGCATCGCGGGGATCGCCACCCCGTCGTTCTGGCTTGGGATCATAATTATCCTACTGTTGCTCGTGACCACGCAGCATGTGCTCGGCACGCCGTGGATGCCGCCGATCACCTATAGACCGATCTGGGAAGACCCTTTCTACAATCTTTCCATGCTAATCTGGCCCACGGTGGCGACCGGCTACCGCTACTCTGCGGTAGTGACGCGTATGACCCGCTCGGCGCTGCTCGAGGTCCTGCGCGAGGACTATGTGCGCACTGCGCGCGCCAAGGGTCTCTGGGACAAGGTCATTATCCGACGCCACGCCCTTAAAAACGCGCTGCTGCCGGTGGTTACCATCGTCGGTTTGGAGTTCGCGTTCCTCATGGGGGGCTTGGTGGTGACAGAGCAGGTGTTCAACCTGAACGGAGTCGGCAAGCTGTTTCTCTCCTCGGTACTGAACAACGACTACACCATGACCCAGTCCCTGGTGATGCTGGTGGTGATGATCTTCGTGATGGTGAATTTCGTGGTGGATATCTGCTACGCGTGGCTGGATCCGCGTATTCGCTATAGCTGAGGAGAGTCCCGTGAACACGGAAGCGATTGCTGTAGGGATGGGGGGTGCCAATCTAGAAGCGGAACTTGTCCCACCGAGGCGATCTTTATCGGTGAAGCTGCGCAAGTGGGTGAGCGACCAGCCGCTCGGGGCGGTAAGCGCCGTCGGCGTGATCGTGATGATTGTCATTGCGATTTTCGCGCCGCAAATTTCACCTTACGACCCGGTGGAGACGCACTACGAAACGATGATGCAAGCGCCGAGTGCGGAATACTGGCTCGGTACCGACCAGTACGGGCGCGATGTCCTGTCGCGCATCATCTGGGGCGCGCGCACTGCGCTGTACATCGGCTTTACTTCCGCCATTCTGGGAGCGACGCTCGGACTGATCCTCGGCGTCGCCAGCGCCTATTTCAGCGGTTGGTTCGACCTCGTGTTCCAGCGGATAATGGACGTGTTTCTCGCGTTTCCGCTCATCATCCTGGCGCTGGCCGCGGTCGCAGTGTTCGGCACCGGCCCCGACAAGGTGATCCTGGCGATCATCTTCCCGTTTGTCCCGCGTTGCGCGCGCGTGGTCCGATCCGGTGCACTGGCGATTCGCGAGATGCCCTACGTAGATGCGGCCCGGGCATTGGGCTACGGCCACATGCGTATCATTATGCGCCACATGGTACCGAACTGCATGGCGACGTACCTGATCATGCTGACGACCTTTCTTGGGCAGGCGATCCTGATCGAGGCATCTCTTTCCTACCTCGGTCTCGGCGTTCAGGAGCCCACGCCGGCGTGGGGTCTGATGCTGCAAGGCGGCGCGGAGGAGTACGCCGAGAGTGCAATTTGGATTGCGGTCTTTCCGGGGCTCGCGATCACGCTGGCCGTTTTTGCGTTCAACCTGTTCGGCGACGCTCTCAGGGATACGCTGGATCCAAAGCTGCGCTCGCGTTAAGTACATGTGGGTCGGAGGGGATGCCGACTGCAAACGTGAACATCGGTTTTTTCGGACCGCCCGCAATGCCAAGCTCAGCGTCGCGGTCCGGTCGAGAGCGCTAGGGATCCTTCGGAAATCGGGGGCAGACCCCGTTTTCTTGACGGTGGCAGATTCCGTGGTGAACATCCACTACTACGCGTGCCTCGATCCGCGTATCCGCTAGGGTAGCGCTTCATTCTGTTTGGAACTTAAGCGGCGATGGGCACAGAATGACTTTCTGCAGGATCTCGCGGGCTTTGGCAGTCCAAATGAATGGATTCGGGTCTTTGTTGTGTTCCTCGACGTATTGAGGAGAGCTTGGTGTCCGGAGAAGCAATCGCGGCACAGCTGCCTGGCGGCGACATAGAAGCCGAATTGGCCGCGGCAAGACGGCCTGTTTCCAAAGCGTTCAGTTCGTGGCTGCGCGCTCAGCCGCTCGGCGCCGTGAGCGCGCTCGGCATCATTTTCATGATCTTCATTGCGGTGTTCTCGGCGCAACTCGCGCCTTATGATCCGGTCGTGCCCCACTACGATACGATGATTGCAGCGCCAAGCGCGGAATATTGGCTCGGCACCGACCAATACGGACGGGATGTTCTATCCCGCATTATCTGGGGCACCCGCACTGCGCTGTACGTCGGCTTTACTAGCGCCATTCTGGGCGCGACGCTCGGGCTTATTCTCGGTGTGGCCAGCGCGTATTTCGGCGGCTGGTTCGACCTGCTGTTCCAGCGGGCGGTGGATGTGTTTCTTGCATTTCCGCGCATCATCCTCGCGCTGGCCGCGGTCGCGGTTTTCGGCACGGGGACGGACAAGGTGATCATCGCGATCACCCTCCCGTTCATCCCGGAATGCGCTCGCATGGTGCGATCGGGTGCGCTGGCGATTCGCGAGCTGCCCTACATAGACGCTGCGCGCGCCCTGGGCTACGGTCCCATTCGAATCATCCTAAGGCACATGGTACCGAACTGCATGGCGACCTACCTCATCATGCTGACCAGCTTTCTCGGCCAGGCGATCCTGATCGAGGCGTCTCTGTCCTACCTCGGACTCGGCGTTCAGGAGCCCGAAGCCGCTTGGGGCTTGATGCTGCAGGGCGGCGCAGAGGAATACGCCGAAAGCGCGATGTGGATTGCGGTCTTTCCGGGGCTCGCCATTACGCTGGCCGTATTTGCATTCAACCTGTTTGGCGATGCCATGCGCGACACGCTGGACCCGAAGCTGCGCTCCCGTTAGCCAGACTCGGTCAACGCGTATCCCCTATTTTCGACGGCGATGTTCGCTGTGAGGAGCCCGACGCCATCCTCCACCTGTTGTCGGGCTGCAATCCGGGTCAGCGCCTCACGTGGTGGAAAGCCGCTTCGACATCGATCTCGAACACTGCCCGAACTGCGGCGGATCATCGCCGTCATCGAAGAGCCGAGCGTGATCGGCCGCATCCTCACGCATCTTGGGGGATACCTGCGCGTGCGCCGCCACGCGCTCCGGCGCGGCTGCCGCAACTCATTCCGGCAACCCTGATCGTCACCACAACGACGGCTCTGCGACCAGGGCCGGCGCCTCGGCTCTGCCCGCGTTCGTGCGACGCGCTCAAACTGCGCGGGCCTGAGGCGATTCGGCTCGATAGAGGGCTCGACGAGTCGTCGCGAGCGGGGAGTATAGACCAGCGTGACGCACAATCCACCTGGTCCATGGTGTACGCGACATCGCCGGCAATCTTGAACCCCCATGGGCGCGTTTGAACTGTCCGCCAGCCCAGGAATGCAGGCATTTGCCGTTCAGATCGAACACCACGACCTGCGGATTTTTGTACGTTCATTTCACCCGCGATTCCATACTACGCAGCGGTCAATTGACCCCAACGCCTTCAACGATCTCCTGCATGGCAGCGTATGCCGTTGTCCCCTCCATGCAGCGCTCGACATCGACGCGGAAGCCCTTGGCGGTGTAGCTATACTGCGAGGCGTTCAGGGCCTCGAGCATCCGCGAACTGAATTCGCGCAACTCCGCCACTTCGCTCGAAGAAATTTGCTCCACGGGGTTAGGCGACTTTCCCAAAGCTCCGAGCAAGTCCAGTGCTGCCAGTCGAACATCGCTCCTTCTATTCAGGAAAAAAATCTCCAATATTTTCTCGCGTTGCAGCGCGCTATTTTTGACGAGCTCCGCTTTCAAGAGGAAGCGAAGCAGGTTCAGGCCGATAATTCGCGTTTCCACTTTTTCGGCATGAATCCAATTCATCGCCGCATCTGCGAGAAGCTTGATTCCGGACTCGCTCCTTTCGTCGGCATCGAGCAGTCTGCACAAAAGAAAAGCAGTCCGCCAGCATTGATCCGCGATCTCGAGATCGTACTGGGTTTTACGGGATAGTCGATTGATCATGGTTTCAACTCACGCGCTCTTCGTACGCGGTTAAGCCTATGGACGCCGCGCGAGCATGCAATACTGATTCAAGTTACGCGGGGCCGCCGGATCGACCCGCGTGGACATGAGACACTCCACTCTGCATCGCTACAACGAGAAGGACTTTGCGGGCATCCAGATCGTCAACCCACTTCGCGAAACTCAACAACCACCAGCTAAAGCTGGTGGGTTAGGTATTGCGGACTGAAAGTCCGGATACGCATCGCCTAAACGACGCGTCTTAGTCGGGCTCCATCCTGAAATCGTCGTTCGGCTTCGGCTCAAAGTGATGCTCCAGGTACTGCTTGATCATCTCTTCGGTCATCTGACCCACCGTCGCACAAAAATACCCTCTC
>WHTS01000107.1 GCA_009377585.1 Betaproteobacteria bacterium | reverse complement strand
GCGTTCCGCATCTGTGAACCGAATGCGCTTGCCGCGAAGTCGCTCCTTCAGCATCCGATTCTCGGCTTGAAGGAACTCGATGACGATCAACTGATGGCGGTGAACCCAGCCAGACACGACCATCAACAGAAATGTCAGAAGCGGCGGCACGGTACCCATGCTCCGAGTCTACCGTAGACGTCGTTCGAGTTTCCGGACACTACGACGTCGATGACGGTGAAATGCACGCACCTGACTTAGCACTCTTGCATTCACCGAACAAGGCCACATTTAAGATTGCTGCTTGGCCGCCTCTGGAAGGGCTCGCACAAAATCGGCAGCATTCCGCGTGAGGCAGAATATACGTCCGCCGCTGCCATTGTGCTCAAGGCGGAGCAATCCCATCTCCACAAGGCTCAATACATCATCCACGATAAAGCGCTTGTCTTCGAACCCTATTTCGCCATTACGTCCCAGATAAGTGAACATAACTCTGTCGTCTAAGGGAAGGTCCACCTGCAGCACCTTGTTCGCGCCGGAAGCGTCGAACTGTCGAAGAAACTCGATGGCCTGCGGCGCTATTCGGGCCTCTGGCCGTATAGCCTGCGCGAGGTCGGAAAAACCCTCCATGCCGGAAGCCAGCGCGGCGATGGACCGATCGAGCTGATCGAAGCGCTGACGCAAGGTCTCCCGATCTTGATGTAACAGCGCCTTAATGCCTATTGCCGTCGACCTGTTCTGCCGAAGCATCTCGACGATGTCATCGTGCCGGCTCTCCCGGAGCCATGCCTCGAACTCTTCGTAGGTCGACTGCTTATCGTCGGCACTCTGCGATCGAAAATCCGCAATCAAGCTTACGATTGTCGCGAAGAGCGTTGCTGTCGTCAGCGGATCCATAATCTTATCTACCGCTCATTTTGGTTCAAACACTCGGATCACCTCCGCCAACAAGACGTCCAGCGGGGCTCGAAACTCCACCTGTTCCTTTGTCGGCACGGTCTCTTGCCTCCTGATCGGCGTATGAAGATACCCATCCGCTATCTTTCGACTGATCTTATCCAGATTGCCTGCGGCTTCCCGAAATGATCGACCCCCACCTGCATAATTGTTGGCGACCTCTGCAAAAGTTTCCAAACCGAATACGGGCGGGACATGATTAATCACTGATCGAATCAAACAAATGCAGGACAGGTACGAACCCCGCACGTAGCCTGAATTAAGCTCCTCCAGCATTCTGACAAGTCGACTCGTATCGAACTTAACCTTCGGCAATTCCCGCAACTGCCTCAATCTTTCCTCGCTAACATAGTGATCGGCACTTGCATTCAAAGGCTCCGGGTACGTACGCTTCGTCTTGAAGCGTATCGCGCGGCCGGCTTCATTAAAGTCCATCTCTTCACTGTTCATCGACTCGTGCTGAAAGCTGACCGTTCCACACCCAGAGCATTGGGTAGTCAGGTAATGATTCCAGAACTGAATTTCTACATCGGGGACCATTTCATATGAATCCACGATGGCAAATAGCTTGTGCGCGGTCTCTCGCTTGCAGGCGGGACATAAGAAAGTCCCAGTCCGTCCCTGGGGATCCTGCACGGAAATCTCAGCATCTAATGACATCCCAGTCTCACTGCCTCCTGATCGCCCACACGGACCTCGAGCTTGGGCAACAATCGGTCGAGAACGAGAACGCAGCGACTTCCACACCGTCGACGACGCAGTTGAGCACCGTCACCGTCTGATCGCGGACATCAGCCTGACATGGCAACCCGTCCGCCTCGCGCTTGCCTGCCGAGGCGGGATAAGCGAAGGAGTGCCCGACGCAATTGCCGGTGATCTGGATGAAGTTGTTCGGCTGGGTCGCGCTCCAGCCCTGGCGCGACGTGACCCGCTGCTGGCACTTACCCAACTCGCGGCCGGCGAGGAAACCGCGTTCAAAGTCTTCCGGAGCGAAATGCGAGCCTTTCGGTACGTGCGGGGCCGGCGCTTTCTGATGCACGATGAAGATCCGCATCTGCTGACCGTTGATCGCCTTGTCCTCGACTGTGACCCTGGCGCCGGCGGGGACCGGAAACGGCACGTCCTTGAGCGCAACGTTTTGCTCGGCGGCGAATACGGAACCGCCTGCCAGCAACATCGCCACCCCGCGACCGATCTTCATGCCGCATTATCGCACCTTGCCCGGCAGTGAAGGCGCGGTCTCCCTCGTTTACTTCGACGTGGCGCCGCGCATGGTGATCTTCAGAAACTCGGCGGGCTTCGCCAAATCATCGGCGAGCTTCTCGATCCATGCGTCCGTATAAAGATAATCCCGGTGCGCGGCGTCATAGACACAGTACCGCGCGTCGGTCACTTCAGGCTTCGCGGCCCCTCCCGCTGGCCGAATTTTGAAGTGCCGCCATGCGGCATGATGATGATTGCTGGTAAATTTGAACGGAATACGTGACTGCACTTTCGCGACGACCTGCATGGGTTTGTGCATGTCAAGATTGGCGATCGGGATATGCTTTTCCTTGATCAGCACGTTCAATCGCTCCAGCCGCTCCAGTTCCTGCGGGCTGGCATCGTCGACCTTGATGAACTCCACCGCAGCATCCGCCAATTCCTTCCGGTTGGCGACCTTCGGCACAAGGAACACGCTGAACGAATATTTCGTGCTGTTGAGCGTTGTGGATGGCAGGCCGCCGCGAAAGGTCTCCACGTAATCCTTCACGCTTTTGGCGGAGCCGGCCAGCACTTTGGCGGCCTTCTTCTTCTCCGCCGGGACCAGTTGCGAGAATTGCAGCGAAATCGCCAGTTGCTCCGTCATCGCGTAACGCGAACCAAACACTGCCACAATCATTTCCTCGAGATTAAGCAGCGTGGCCTGGCATTCGCCATACAGGCCGCCGTCAAGCTCCGGCAGGTGGCGATGCTCGATCTTGTTGCGCAGCCCGATCAGGAACTCCAGATTCTTGCGCTCCGGCGGGTTCTTCTCCTGAAAATACTGCTTCAGGCACTCGCTCAGCTCCCAATGCTTGGGCTCGCCGTCGATATGCTGATACCGATCACCCTTCGCGTTTTTGCCCTTGGTCTTGTACCAGTGTTTCGTCCGTTTGCTGTAGTAGATGGCATGGAACAACGCGGTCCAAGCCATGATGATCAGGACAATGAAGTGCGCGGTGCGAAAGCGCGGCCCTGGGCGGTTGTAGACTTCGACCGCCGCAATGGCGGCTGACTGGCATTTAGCGAGGTTGTCCTTCGCCGGTTGCGGAAGGCCTTTGGGCATTTGTCGGGCGGCAGTTGCCCCGCTACTTGGCGCGCTTACGCCGCTCGAGACGCTTCATAACGCGCTCATATGAGGCCAGCGTTTTATCCACCGCATAGCGACGGTAATACTCCTCCGCGCATGCGGCCGCATCGTCGTATCGGCCCAGCTTGGTCAGGCACATGGTCAGCCGGTCAATCGCTTCGGCGGTGCCTTGCAGCCCGTGCTCTTCGCGCTCCTCGCGCAGCAGTTGCCCGATGATCCCGTCTTCGTAATCGAGGGTCGCATACGCCTCGATCGCCGCAATTACCTCCCGGTAGCACGCGATCGACTTTTCAATGTCCGTCTTTTCGAGCGCCTTGGCCTTGGCGATCAGCGCGCGATTGGCATCGCGCAGCTTATGAAACAGCTCCAGCTTTTTGAAATCCGTTTTGCGCGCGGCATTGACCCAGTTCACCAGCGTCTCGCCCTCCTGCGCGATCCACTCGGCTTCAACGTCCTCGACCTCTGCCGGCGACAGGTTGTCCTGCAGAATCACCACGCGATACTTGCCGTTCAGGTGGTTCTCGACATAGCGGTACCAGGTCGGATGCCGGTCCTCGGACCATGCGCGCCGGTCCTTGCCCTTGCCGATGTAGAAATATTTCCCGTCTTCCGTCACATGCGCGTACACATAGCACCCGCGCGGCTTGTCCTGCGGCGTATCCGGCGCCGGCGTTAACCGCGGGAAGGGATCGTCACCGACCGCTAGCTCGATGCCTTGAATAGTCGTGCGAAAGGATAGCTTCATGACTTGCCATCGATCTTGCGTTCCGCTGCCTCTTCCTCGTCCGTGAACTGCCGCGCGATCCGGGCGACGTCATCGATGTCGAACCGTATGCGGTCATCGACGACCACCATCTTCGCCGCACCGCAGGCTTTGATCACCGCTTCCGAGACCGAGAGTTCGTCGCTGTCCCCGGTGCGCTTGATAAATGCGGCCAGCGCTGGCTCGCGCATGATCTGGCCGAAATGCATGAGGCGGGTCATCATCGCCATCCTGACGTTCTCAGGTGCGTCGCGCTCCCGCAATTCCTTCGCCACCGCCAGCATACCGCGGTTCATCGGTATGTCCTTCAGCACGAATCCGCCTTTTTCATCCAGAGGCACGCGCCTATATTCCGGGTTCTGCACCGGCATACTGAGGCTGGCCGCGGCGTAATAGACCCCCCTGGCACCACAGGAACAGATCGGGGTCGACCGCCTCCATGGACTGCCGGGCGTAATCGGTAAGCGTCATTTCCTGCGCGGGTTTCTTACCCGCACGGCGGGGCGGTTTGCGTTTACGGGTTGCCATCGCGCCAATTATCGCTCAAACCAAGCCCACCCCTTCGACGTACCGATCCGCGCGGTCGGTAAGCCACTCCGGAATCGGATCGACGCCGCGTTCGAAGCGGTAATACAGGCCTATCGTGATGCCCAGTACTTTGGCAGCGGACAGTTGCGACAGATCGTGATAGTCGCGCCATCGTTCAAGATCACGGCCGGTATTCAGCATAGTACGTATGCCCGTTTTTTAGCCACAGTTCCGCTTCCGCTATCCCAGCCAGCACCACGATGGACACTGGCAACGGTATCTGGGGGTAAGTTAATCGCCTACTTCGCAGGATGCTGTTTGTCGTACAGCCAGACGCCAGCCAGCCGTCTTTCCGACCTGTATTGTTCTTATGGCATATATAGCCCTGCGATCTGCTTCAACTCCTTACCAAGTACGAAGCGGCCCGGAAGCCAGTCCGATCTCCCGAGTGCGTCATCACGACAAAAACGGGCCGGTGCCTGGAAAGAGGCCAGCAATGCAGGAGTCTTGTCGCTGCGCAACGCAGGCTCTTGGGTTCGGTGAGCCTGTCAGCCGTGGGCCGCAGATCAAGCTTGACTGGGGGGAAATGGGCGGCTAAACCATAAAGGCAAAGTGCCGCCGACTGCTGATACCAGTCGAGCCGGTTCAGGGCTGCAACCACAGACTGAACCAAGATTCGCCCTACCAGGCCTAAAGCTCGGCGGGGCGTTTTCTTTCTTAGGCCATCCTTATGCGGATGGCAAGATCAAAGAATTGACCGCTTACAGAACCTATCCACCAGCGCCGGCGCCAACCAGCTAAGAGCAAGCGCGCGCAAGCGAAGCAGTCCCAGCGAGCGCAGCGCAGCGCAGCGCAGCGCGCGCGACAGGCCAAAAGCGATTTCTTACTTGCTCTGCCGCAGGCAGCTTGCTAGGCATGTTTTCATGCATCCCAACGCCACCCTTCTTTGCGAACGATCAAGTAGCTAATCATCATATGGATGGTTGGCCGAATGGTAAGGCATCAGCATGCTAAGCTGACGTGGGGGCAATCCCTGGCAAGTTCGATTCTTGCACCATCCGCCAATACGGAGAGTTGGCAGAATGGTATTGCCCCGGTCCCGAAAACCGAGTGAGCCGCAAGGCTGTCAGAGTTCGAATCTCTGGCTCTCCGCCAAATCCCGCATCGCTTCTTAATCCTGCCAGCATTACCTTCCTGCCATGCAAACCACGATCTATCACGCCTGCGTCGTGCGCGAGTTCAATGGTTGCGCGGTTGTTTATCCGCGGCAGCCGACCGCGGCGCCTTAATTGAAAGCCGATTGAGGACTTCCCAAGGTTGGGCAGGCACGCCGTGTGCTCACACGACGATAGCTTCACTGCTATCGCCCAATCCTAAACGCAGCAAAAGACGCGTCGAATTGTCGGGGGAGTATTCCAATGTCACTCACAACCATTCTGTTGATTGTTCTCATACTCGCGTTAGTCGGCGTCCTTCCAACTTGGCCGCACAGCCGTTCATGGGGTTACGGTCCAACGGGAGGTGTCGGGCTGATTGTGCTGATACTCGTCATCCTGCTGGTCGCTGGCATCGTTTAATTCTCCAATGGCTTCAATTAAAGGACCGATATGAACTGGGATCGCATCGAAGGCAATTGGAAGCAAGCTAAGGGAAAAGTGAAGGAACAGTGGGGCAAATTGACCGACGACCACCTGGATGTCATTGCCGGCAAGCGCGATCAACTGGCCGGCAAGATCCAGGAAACGTACGGAATCAGCAAGGACGAAGCTGAAAAACAGGTTAAGGACTGGGAAACCAGCAACGAGAAGTACTTCGACGAGACCTACAAGTAGGCCTTAATGTGGCGCGGCGCGCGAGCTCTCGCGCGCCGACTATGCGTGAACGGTTTCCAATCCGCTCGAAGATCATCATCCGGCGGATGAGCCCATCCGGTTTCTTACCCTTTACACGCCGGATGTCCGCACTTGCAGCCCGAGTTCCCCTGCAGCGAAGTTGTCTCCGCGTCATCGGGCGCCGCGCAATAGTCGCTGCAGAACTTCTGCCCTTGCGGCACCAGACAGTTACATTTCGCGTGCGCGCACTTCTGCTCCGCGTTACCGATGCTTTGCTCTGCCATGGACGCCTCCTGTTGATCGACTGCTGCCACAGCCGCAACGCGCGTTCCATGACCTCAGAAACGCTCCGCATAGCTCACTTTCCCAACCACACCAGATAAGCGCCGTAACCGGCCACCACCACCAAGAAGACCCAGCCCATCACGGTTTCTGGAATCCAGATCCGCAGCCATGATGGTATTCCGGCAAGGAGATCGGGTGCCGTACCGATGACGTCTCCGACCCGCCTCTCGATCTTGTTGCCAGCGCGGAGCAGCCTAAGCCCTAGACCGCCGAACAGGAGGCAAGCTGTGGTTAGAAAACCACCGGCCGCAATAATTAACTTTGGATGATCCATCATCCAAAGCAGACAGCGTTCGATCCACTCCATCATCGCGGGCGGCTCGGCATATCACCGCGCAAGCCGCTTTTGCTGTCGGGCGAATGCCTCTCTCGACCTGATATCCGCCAACTTGTAATCCATCCATTGTTGCGCGGATTTCCTGCCTTCTTCATCCCCGCAATACCGCAGCAGCTCGTCGACCATCGCGGCCATGATCATTGGCTCCGGCACGTCAGGCTTGAGCCGCTTGATCGTCTTCCGAAGCGCCTTCCGTGCATCGTGATATTCCCTCGTGATATCGACTACGCCACCCATTGCAAATCCTCCGATGGTGCGCTAGACCAGCGCATGCCCCGCCGCCCTAGACAGCTTACGCTCTTCGAAACTTTCGCAAAATCCTTGACCAACAAGGACGAGCAAGCGGTCGTCCGCAGGGCAATCGACATTCTAGAGCGCAATCTACGCAAGCCCGGCGCGGTCATGAGCAATCCCGGCGCAGTGAAGGATTTTCTGCGCCTGCAGTTCGCGAACCAGCCTGTAGAGAGTTTCGTCGCTCTGTGGCTGACAGCCCAGAACGCGCTCATCGAAGCAGAAGTGATCTCGACGGGAACCCTGACGCAAACGTCGGTTTATCCCCGTGAGGTTTTGCGGCGAGCGATGCATCATAACGCCGCAGCGTCATCTTCGCGCACCCGCATCCATCGGGCGTGTCAGAGCCATCGGCTGCGGATCGGCACTTGACCAACGCCCTCAAGCAAAGCCTGGCGCTTGTGGACTGTCGCGTCCTAGATCACTGCGTCGTCGCGGGTCTGTCGGTGACCTCGTTCGCGGAGGTGGGTTTATTGGAGCCGAAAGCTACTCCGTATCGACCCGCCGATTCTTGCGTGGCGCTCGAACCGCGCTGTTCATTCGATTAGCGCAAGCCTCCACAGTGCCTTTGTTACGCCCTTGCGTCTCCATCGACGACCTTTTCTCTTCCTCTCGCCAAAGAAAACTCACGTTGCTGCAGTGCAACTATACGCCCCCGGTTTAGCTCCTACAGATACACGTTCTCACCGTGTAAACGAATTGGGAGACTGCAATGGTGCAATGCACTGTAATGACGCAAGGACGCACTATAAAAGCACGAATTGAGACGCCCTGCCTCGTATGCGCAACACTTGAAGACGTTCGCTTGACCGCCAGGGAGCTACAGGTCGCGCGCGCGTACATGCACCGAGGCGACCGAGTTGCAGATGTTATCGTTAAGACCTTAGCCTTCTTCCAACGGCTCGCCGGCGGCGCGCGGCGCAGAGTGCGCCGCCTATCCCATTTCGCGCACTGACAGACGCGCCACAGCGGATCTAATTCTCGAGGTTGAAGCGTAATAGTGACCGTACTGCTTCACGATCAGGCCGTGGTCAATAAGCCTCAGCACCGCATCCGGCGCGCAGAAAAGCGCACGCCTGTTGCCGGCGGCGATCTCTTTTAGCACTGTCAATTCTTCGTGCGCGCGGCGTTGCGCTGGGTCAGGCGGCGGGATTGTGTCCATCTGTCCCGCCCGCGTCCACGATGATCAGTTTCTTGCCCAGCGCGGCCAATGCGGCCTGCAGCGACTCGACTCCCATATTCGTCCTGCACTTGCGCGCGATGTTATAGAAGTACACCCGCTCGACGTTGGCCGCGTCCGTAATCTCCGTCATAGCCTTGC
Source organism: Betaproteobacteria bacterium (assembly GCA_009377585.1). Taxonomy (NCBI): domain Bacteria; kingdom Pseudomonadati; phylum Pseudomonadota; class Betaproteobacteria; species Betaproteobacteria bacterium. Next base: position 12,024 of record WHTS01000107.1, on the reverse strand, counting down.
CGATCGCCTCAATGAGCGTCAAAAGCTCCTCGATCAGCGGATTTCCGTTCTGCAGCCGATCCCATTTCTTCCTTGGGCGCACGAACTTCCGGTGCGTCGCCTGTCCCCGAATCGACGACTCCGAGTGCCGAGGCAGATTGACGCATATCTCGTCCATGGGAACATCGCCGGCATACGCATCGCGTAGATACGCCACCTCTTTCGTCGTCCAGAAGTTGCCCATCACTCTGCACCCGGGATCTGCGGTGTTGACCGGGCGAATTCGTGTTCGCCGAACTGGCCTGTCTTCTTCCGCCGCCTTAGCTTTTCGTTCTCTTTCCGTAGCCGCAAGTTTTCCAGCGCGAGGCTCTGCATGGATTTATCTTGCAGCAATTGAGCCGCCGTCTTCTTCCATCGATCCGCCTGAACGCTGACGTACAGGACGAACGCGGCTCCGATAAGGATCAGCCAGGCAAACCAATATGCCGCGTCATGGTCGGTCATCTATATCTCCAGCGCGGATTTTTCCACCACCACGCGACGCAGCAAGCGAGGGCGACAACGATGAGCACCGACAGGACACGGAAGCGCGGCATCAGGCGCCTCCCTTTGGCGGATCGCCCTTTGTCACGCGCCGCAGCGGCAGACGGATGACGTTGCTGGGCGGTTCGGGCTTCACCGACCGCGCTACATTGTTCACGACAATATGGATGCCGAGCTTCGTCTCAAGAAGGTGCGTGATGAACGCAAGCGTGCGTCTGTTGCTCTCCGATAGCTCATGATCTTTGCCGGTCGCCGTATCCAATCGCGCAAACTGATCCACCATCCAGTCGGCGTTGACGTTCTGCATGTCGATCGATTGATTGAGCCGGCGCTCCAGTTCCTGGATACGATCCGCTTGCAGATGCAGTGAGTCCCATAGCTGATTGTTCTCGGATTGCAGCGCGCGGATTTGCGCTTTGATGCGGAACACGCCAAGGAGTGAGCGCAGTTTCATCGCTTCGCCTCCCTCGCTCGCTTCGATTTGCCAGCGACCACCACAATGTCCCGCACTTGCTTGTTGTCAGGACCGTACACAAGCTCGATGGCGCCCTTCGCGGCTAGGCTTTTTAACGCATAGTCGACGGGCGCGGTGCTCTTAAGCCCCACGCCAACCATGATTTCCCGATAGCTCGGCCTGACCCCGTGTTTCGCGCGGAACGCCTTCAGGAAGGCGATGATTTTGCGATGGCGATCTGTAAGCTTCATCCAAACTCCATAGAACAAGGCACAGAACATGTCCACCACGACGTGCGAAATTTTGTTGCTTTTTCGCAGACCATGCCCACGCATTAGCAGTCCGTTTACTCATTTCGGCTACAACAGGGCAGCACCAACGGAGGAACCAATGTCACCACTTCAATACGCCCTTGCCGCCGTGCGCTGCCAGTCCACCGCAGCGAATGACAATGACAATCCGGCGCTGCGGCGTTTCGCCACCGCGCTCAGTCACATAGCAACCAATGACCTTGAGCGCGTCCTCGGGGCAAGCGCGATCCACGACCTGATCAACTGATCACTCAACTGCCGAAGAAGGTCGGCGCATCAACGGAGCAACACCATGAAGAAGGCAGAACACCACAAGAACGGAACCGACCTGCATGGGATCGGCGCCATGATCTTGCTGATCGTCGCGGCAGTCGCACTGTCGGCTTGCGAAGCCCCAGCGCGGCGGGACTATGCCGGCGATACCTATTGCAGCCGCGATCTGTTCGCCATCACCCAAGCTTGCAGGGGGTAATCATGAAACGCACAGCAATCATGATGATCTTGGGCGGGCTGGTCATGGGCTACATCTGCCATATCGACAGCGCAGAGGGACAAGAGCGCATCGTTGCCGACGGCGCGATCAGCCACCAGCAGGAAGCAGTGGGCTATTCAGACGAGGCCCGCATGAACCTGACCGCGCTGATTACCCGCACCGATCCGAAGATGGAACGGCAGGGAATGTCCCAGCAGGACGCCGAATGCGCTTATTACGCCAAGCATGGCAAGGGTTGGCAGGCACAGGCTTCCGATTGGTACGAGGGCGCGGATCGCTGCCAGCACCGGCTGAAAGCGAACGCACAGCCGGAGCGCGATGATCTGTGCCGCAACTCGCCGACGCTTTGCGTCACCATCAGGAAAGGAAACTAGCCATGCAAGCATTCATCTTCAAATGCGGCTGGGCCTTGCTGCTGCTGTTCTGCATCGCGCCGTTCTTCTCCGACAAGCCGTACCTGCAGCCGACCGGAAAGGTCATCGAAACGCCGACGCTGCCCGTGGATGCCGTTCTGGAAGCATCCGAGCGGCTCTATTGGGACAGGCAACGCGGCGCGCTCGTTCTGGAAAAGACGGAAGTGGCGGAGTTTGTCCCAGACAACATCATGGATAGATACCGCGAACCCAAAACCAAACGGTCGCAAGATTGGGAGGGCTTTAAACACGCGTCCTCGCGATGAAATGTCCTGCTACGTGCCGCCCGAGGAACAAACCGGCGGCAACCTGACGGCGGCGCTGGCGCTGGTATCCGTTGTGATCGCCATTCTGCTGCTACTGTGGGCGATCTTTGGGTGATAGCATTGCCGAATGAAGCGCGGGCAGATGGGCGAGATAGAAGCCGTGATCGAACATTTGCGGCTCACGAAGAATTGCATCAAGGCTGATGCGCGAATCCGCCAACGCTCGGAAGGCTCAATCCCATGCCCGTGCTGCATTTACGGCGGCACGATCAACTACCGGTATGACTTTGAGACACACAAGATTTACGCCCGCTGCGACAGCGGGAAATGCGTTACTTGGTGTTAGTTGCGCCAAACGCGTCTCTACGCGATCAACTCTACCGCCTGCTTCGCGTTCACCGATTGCACGTACCCGAGTATTCCCCTGCGCTGAGGTTCACTGGCCGAAGCATCTAGCACTGCAGCGAACTCCGCCAGACGTTCGTCTACGATAGCCAGATTTCCATGGACCAATTCAATATTGAACGCGGTAATTCGCTTGTCTGGACCTTGGCATTTCGCCGCGCTAAAAGCCAGTCCGGATTTCCTGGCCGCGTGCGTCAATTCCTCGCAGATCGTTGCTATCTGCGCCCCATCATCGGCCGAAACAATGATGTCGTCCACATAGACGCTGACGCCAATTCCTGGTTGCTTGTTTAGATGGTCCAGCGTCGAACCAAGTCGACTTTTCGATAGCGCCAACGACGCCAAGATCGGCGACTGGATAAACCCATACGGCAACACCCATCGGGCAGCCGTAGGATGGTGCACCGTGCTGTCCAGCGCCATCTTTCGCGCTTCTGCGTAGCTGAAATATTCTTTCAGGCAGCGCGTGACCCGGCTTCGATTTACGCGCCCGAAGAAGTCTTCGATGTCGAACCGACTGAAGTAAGTTTTGCCCGTGTGGTGTTTAAGCGCGGCGACATGGCCGCCCTTGCGCAAATGGAAAAAGTAGCTTGGCGGATGCCACGCCTTCTTTATGGCCGCATCGATTTCTGTTCCGATCGCTCGAAAAGCAAGCGTCGGCTCAAAAACCCACCGCCCGGGCTTACGCTCGTACTTGACTGCCCACTTTGGTGCCATCGGATGCTACGTAAAAAGACGCCATGTCTACGAGTACCGCTACCAGGCGCATGACTGCCGCCAGGAAGTGAAGGTACGCGCAGACTAGGCGGCATTGCCTGAGGATTTTCAGCTTTCTCATGGCAACTTCTCCTTGACCGGCTCCGGCTCACCTAGCGCAACCGCGCATGACGATCCATTTTAATTAGGTCACATGCTAGTCCGAGTAGATACTACGCATGTCGCCCACAGTGTCACATTGTGACGAGTCAAGAGTGCCAGATAGGTACACGTTGCCCCCTATCGCCAGAGCAATCTAAGCCTAGCACGAAGGCCATGCTGGTCGTGATGGGCTAGAACGCAATAAATTTACCTCTATTCTGACCCTTACGTTTCACGCCCCAAAGCCTTGGCGCGCGCCCGCGCATCCCGGTCTAGCCGTCGTCTTTTCTCCCCGTCATGTCCACTTTCTCGATCGAGAATCTCAAGCAGGCGCGCGATAGTAGTAATTGAGCAATCCTCCGAGCCGCTGGCGGCGATAGATCGTATCGTGGTTTACCGCCGGCTGCGATTGCGGACGGATCAGCCGATTGGCCAACCCCTGATGATTGCGCTCCGTATGGTAATGCAAAGTGAATTCGTTGATCGCTCGGCGTAACGACGCCTGCCCCAGAAAGATCATTCGTCCCAGGCACTCGTCTTTGATCGAGCGGACGAACCGCTCCGCATAGGCATTCAGATTCGGCGACATCGGGGGCAGACGAATAATTTCCGTCCCACTGTCCTTCACCAAGGTCCTGAACCGCTCCGTGTACTTCGCGTCTCTATCGACAATCAAGTAGCGCTTCAACGCAAGCGCCCCGCTGTCCGCATCGATCAGATTGCGACCCACCTGTAGCATCCACGCCTCATCCGGCCGCGTAGTGATCCCGGCGATGTGCACCACTCGGTCCGACAGGCTGATCACGAACAGTACGTATTGCGTGACCAAGCCTCTCATCGTCCACACTTCCACGCTGAAGAAATCGCTGGCAGCGAAGACCTTCCAATGCGCCTTCAGGAAAGTCGACCACCGCGTGCGTTTGCTGCGTTCGGGTGCGGCCGCGATGCCATTGCGCTTCAACACATTGGCGACCGTGCCTCGACCGACCTCATGGCGAAGATTCATCAACGCGCCTTGTATGCGCGTGTACCCCCAGCCTGGATTCTCCTGCGCCATGCGAACAATCAGATCGGAGATCTCGCGCATGATGCCAGGACGTCCCGGGCTGCGCCGTTTGCTGAAGTCCCACTTCTCGGCGACCAGCCGCCGGTGCCACCGCATCAGTGTGTCGGGGGAAACCAGCGTATCGAGTTTCAGCAGCGCTTGTCGCCCGATTGTCTTTGCTTTTCGAGCCAGGAGCGCTCGCTCGGCATCGGTGAACCTGATTCGCTTGCCCCTGAGCCTTTCCTTCAACATCCGGTTCTCGGCTTGAAGGAACTCGATGACGATCAGCTGGCGTCGATGCACCCAGCCTGAGAACGTCATCAGCAGAAATGCCAGCAGCGGCGGCGCGGAACCCATGCCGGAAGTCTACCGTACTCGTCGTTCGAGTTCTTGGACAGCACGGCGTCATCGCGTTCACGAACGCAGCATCGCGCAGAGAGCCCGCGCGTGCGTCCCGCAAACACCGTCGCATCGCCGCCGTGCGTATGTGCAGCGCCGCCACCATCTGCGCAGCACTCCGTGCCGGCCCGCCCTTCGTGCCTGCGAGCAGGCAGTCCAGCCCGTCCAGCAGGTGCACGCGTGCCCGCTCGATCACCTCGGGCGGCAACGATTCGTACTTCAGTTCGGCCACGAAACGGGCTAGGGCGCGCGTGCTCATCGATCTCCTCCGACTTTGAACTTGTCTCTGCTTCGGCGCGTTTTACGTGCGCTGGCCCGGGCAGCCGTCAGCCCCTCCGCAGCGCGTCCCAGTTCGCCGACAGCGTCACCACCTTGCTCACCGGCGCACCCTGAATGTGGTTGCACAGGTAGGCCCGCGACTGGTTGCGCCCCGGGTCGCCAGCGACCAGCACGTCGATGAAGTGGGGCTTGAGAACGGGCTTGACCATGCGCTCCATGTCATTCGACTCCGCGTATTCCGACGGCAGGATGCCCTCTTCCACATAGCGCTCGAACGTGAAGGTCGGCGTACTGCCCACGCGCGCATAGTGGTGCGCTTGCCCGGCCTTCACCAGGATGTGGTCACGCAAGTATTGCTTCACCTTGTCCTTGCTCCACTCGCCGGCCACCACTTTCGCCACGCCTGGCCCGGCCACGACCAGCGGATACCACTTGCCCGTCTTGAACGCGGTGTAGGCCCAGTAGCCGAAGCTCTGCGTCATCATCTCGGCCCACACGCCCACGTGGTCGAGCGCGTGCGTGCCGGCCGTGTACATCGGGCCGGAAGCGCTGATCACGCTGCGCACGCTGACGACGTTGTCGTTTGGCCCGAAGCCCTTGTCCTGCGCGTAGGTCGGCCAGCCCATCTCCTTCGCGGCCTCTTCGTCCTCCGCCATCGCCACGAGGAAGCTCTGACCTATGCTGCCCTTGTCCCCCGCGCCCGGCGGCACGCGAAAGCCGCACACGTTTCGCAGATACATGCGCACAAAGCGGCCGATGCTCGAGTTTGCCTGGCGGCCGAGACGCATCATCCCCTGCCCGAAGTTGAAGTCGAGCTCGCGCACGATCGGCCCGTTAACCACCACCACCGGCTCCCAGCCCGGCGTCGAACCGCAGTCCTCGATGCGGAAGACCGGATCGGCGATCGCCTCGATGATGCCCACGAGCAGCGGCATGTATTCCGGCCGGCAGCCGGACATGACGCCGTTCACCGCGATGCTGAGGATGGAAGCCTCACGCCCTTCCTGCGGGATCGCGCACAGCACTTCTTCCGGCCTGCGGTCCGTGTAGCGCAGAAACTCGTCCACCGCCTCGCGGGTGGGCGGGATGACGGGCAGCCCGTCGGACAACATCTGCTTGTGGAAGTAATCCTGCACTTCCTGCAGCGTGCCGTTGAACACCGTAGCGCCCGGCGGCAGATCAGATCCGCCTTCAGCCTGCGCGTCCTTCGGCATTTCGCCCGTGAGCCCGGCCAGCAGACCAGGCGCGAGTCCTTCGTTCACCTTCTTCGCGAGCCCCTCGTCGCTGTCCAGCAGCGGCACGCCAGGATACACCCCGATCGCAAGAGGAACGCCCAGGCCCTTCTTCGCCACCTCCGCCTGCTTGAGGAACGGAGATGCAATGATCGAGACGGCAGGAATGCCGAGCTTCTCGACCACGGCCGCAGCCCGCAACACGGCGGGCGTGCAAGCACCTCAGGCGCCTATGCCGACGATGACGGCGTCGGCCTTGAACTTCTCCAGGTTCTCTGGCAATGACTTGATCACGTCGTGCTCGCGCGCGCCGTGGAAGTTGCCGAACTCCTTGTGGTCGATGAACTTCACATCGGGGTACCGCGCGCGGATGTATTCGCGCACCATCGGGTAGATGGTGTCGCCGCGAAACAGGATGTCCCAAAGCTCGCACACCACCTTGCCGTTAAGATCGGGCAGCCGGGGCGCGGCTGCAGTGGACTTCACCGCCTTGCGGGTCGAGGGCCACAGCACCCCGTAGCGCGGTTCGTTCGATCTGCTCGTCATGACACTTTCTCCTGGTGTTGCGTTTGCAGGTGCTGCATTGCCGTCTGATGCAGCACTACCGGCTCTTGATGCCCGCAGCCTTGATGATCCTGTTGAACTTCTCCGTTTCCTTCGCGAGGAAGGCGCTGAACTCCGCGGGCGTGCTTGCGACGACCGTCATGCCGACGTTCGCGAGATGCTTCTTGAGTTCAGGCAGGTTCAGGATGCGGCTCACCTCCCGCTGCAGTTTGTCGATGTTGTCACGAGGCGTGCCGGTAGGCACCAGCATCCCGTACCAGTTGGTCATGTCGAAGCCCGGCAGCCCCGCTTCCGCGATGGCCGGAATGTCCGGTGCGATCGGCGAACGCTGCGGGCTCGTCACCCCCAGCCCGCGCAGCTTGCCGGCCTTTATGAGCGGCAGGCTCTGCAGTATATTGATGAAGTACGCCTGAATCTGCCCGCTCATCAGATCGATGATCGCGGTGGCCGGCCCCTTGTACGGTACGTGCGTCATCTTCACCCCGGCCATCATGCTGAACAGCTCGGCGCTCAAGTGCGGCAGCGCCCCCGCGCCTGGCGTGCCGTAGTTGATCGCGTTGGGTTTGGACTTCGCCAATGCGATGAACGCCTTCAGATCCTTCGCCGGCAGCGCCGGGTGCGTCACCAGCACCAGCGGGCCGGATGCCAGATGCGACACCGGCAGCAGATCGCGAGACTGGTCATAAGGCAAGTTCGAATACAGGGCCGGATTCGGCGCGTACCCCGCCGGAACGACAAGGATGGTGTGCCCGTCCGGCGGTGACTTGGCGACGAACGCCGTCCCGATCGTGCCGTTGGCCCCGACGCGGTTCTCCACGATGACCTGCTGTCCCCAGGACTCTGTCAGCTTCTGGGCGATAGCCCGCCCAATGACGTCCGTCCCGCCGCCCGGCGGATAAGGCGAGATGATGCGCATCGGGCCGCTTGGATAATTTTGCGCGAATGAAGAAGCGGCCATGGCTGCCAGCCCAACCGCCGCCGACAACGCTACACTTCGAATGATCTTCATGTTCCTGGTTACTCCATCTGTCACGCGAACGGCGTGATCACCGTTCACGCATTCGAGCCATTGTCCAACATCAGTTTGCCGTCATCCCCGACAACTTCACAATTTTGGTATTCTTGGTGATCTCCTTCTCCAGAAACGCCATGAACTCATCCGGTGTGCTTCCCACCACCGCAGCGCCATCGTCCGCCAGGCGATCTTTCACGTCCGGCAGGTTGAGGATGCGCACCACTTCGGTATTCAGCTTCATGTAGATGTCGCGCGGTGTGCGCCCGGCGACGAGCAGGCCATACCAGTTCGACATGTCGTAGCCCGGCACGCCCGCTTCCGCGATGCTGGGGGTGTCCGGCATGGCCGGGAAGCGCTTGGCCGTAGTCACTGCCAGCGCACGGAGCCGGCCAGCCTTGGCATGCGGCATCGCGGGTAGCAGCGCATTGAAGTAGATCTGCACGTGGCCAGCGAGCGTATCCGCTAGCGCCGGGCCGCCGCCCCTGTAGGGGATGTGCGTCATCTGGACGCCGGTCATGTATTTGAACTGCTCGGTTGCCAAATGCGGCGGCGAGCCGTTACCCGAGGAGGCGTAGTTGATCTTGCCCGGATGCGCCTTCGCCAGCGCGATCAGCTCCTTGATCGATTTCGCGGGCAGCGACGGGTGAACGACGACGAGCAGCGGGCTCGCCGCCAGCTGCGTGATCGGCTGCAGATCGCGCAGCGAGTCGAACGGCAGCTTGGGGTAGATGCTAGGGTTCACTGCAAAACCGCTCGGCACGAGCAGCATGGTATGGCCATCGGGCGGCGTCTTTGCCGCGTAAGCCGCGCCTATGGTTCCGTTGGCGCCTGGACGGTTGTCCACGATCACCGGCTGGCCCCAGCTCTGGTTGATCTTCTGAGAAAGCACGCGCGCGAGCATGTCCGTGCCGCCGCCTGGCGGGAACGGCACGACGATTTGCATCGGCGCATTCGGATAAGACGGCGCCTGCGCCATGGCATGCGGAGCACAGGCCATAAGCAGGCCCGTTACCAGTGTTGCGGTGATTCTGGTGTTCACGCTTGTCTCCTCCGGTTTTTCCATCAGCTGCAGTTCATAGCCCGCTTCCAACGAAGAGTTCCGTAAACACTGATCTGTGAACAGAAGATTCAAAGGCGTGAGCCCGTAATGTCCAATTTCCCGAACGAGAACCTCACGCAGCCGCTCGTTGGTAGTAGCTGAGCATTCCGCCGAGTCGTGTGCGTCGTTGGATAGGGCCGGTAATTGCAGCGACTACAAGCTCTGGCCGAATCCGTTGGTTTTCCAGTCCCTGGTGATTCCGCTCCACGTGGAAATGCCTCATGTACTCCGTGATCGCACGACGCAAAGACGCCTGCCCGATGAAAATCATCTTCATCAGACACTCTTCCTTTATCGAGCGAACGAAGCGCTCCGCAAACGCATTGAGGTTCGGGGACAGGGGCGGTAACCGGATCACCTCCGTACCGCCCTCCTTCACAAACTCCCGGAATCGGCTCGAGTATTTCGTATCGCGATCGACGATCAGATACCTCTTGCCGGCGAGCGCTCCATCTTGCTCGTCGAGCAAGTTGCGACCGGCCTGAAGCATCCACGCCTCATCCGGACGCGCGGTGATACCAGCAATATGCACGACTCGATCTGCAATGCTGATCACGAACAGCACGTAGTGCGTCACCAGTCCTCTGGGCGTCCATACCTCAACACTAAAGAAGTCGCTCGCCGCCAGGATCCTCCAGTGCGCCTTCAAGAACGTCGACCACCGAGTGTGCTTTCCCCGCTCCGGCGCAGGTTCGAGTCCATTCGCCTTCAATACGTTGGCCACCGTCCCCCGCCCTACGTTGTGGCTGAGATTCGCCAACGCACCTTGAATCCGGGTGTAGCCCCATCGCGGATTCTCGAGGGCCATGCGAACGATCAAGTCCGAGATCTCGCGCATGATGCCCGGACGACCAGGTCCGCGCCGCTTGCCGAAGTTCCACTTCTGAGCGACGAATCTGCGATGCCAACGCATCAAGGTATCGGGCGTGACGATCGTGTCGAGCTCTAATAGAGCCTTCCGCCCCACTGCGTTCGCCTTACGGGCCAGCATTGCCCGTTCGGACTCACTGAACCGGATGCGCTTGCCTCGCAGGCGCTGCTTCAGCAGTCGATTCTCGGCATGAAGGAACTCGATGACGACCAGTTGCTGCCGATGGATCCATCCGGACACCAACATCAGCAGGAACACCAGGAGCGGCGGCACAGTTCCCATGCCAGAAGTCTACCGCCAGTTGTCGGCCGAATAAATGGACACTACGCGCTTGAGTTCCAGCGCCGAGACGTTGTTCTTGGACTGAGTCAGCAGGTGCATGGCGAGCAACCAGCGCGTCAGAGGCAACTTGGTCGACTCGAAGATCGTGCCGCTGATGACGCTGCACTGGTGTCGGCAGCTGGCGCATTGCCAGTAGCGGCGCCTCTCGCGAACGAAGCTGCCGTGAGCGCTCGAGCCGCAGGCCGGACAGGTGAAGCCCCTGGGCCAGCGCGACGCGATGAGCGCCGCCTCGCACTTGTCCTCGCTCCCGTAGCGTTCCACAAACTCAGCCATCGAAAGGCCACGTTGAAACTGCACCCGGTTCATCGCCATGGTTCACCTCGTCTTGTCGGTGAACCACATCATGCGCATCCCACTGGCTCACCAAGTGAGCCCGCTGAAGAATGTCGCTAATCAGGAAGACATTTGTTTCGACTCCCTGATGAGCAACGCGGACCCAGCGCGGTTCCTATTCCGCCTTGATGCCGGCCGTACTGATCACCATTGCCCACTTCTTGATGTCGGCCCGAATGAGCTCGGCGAATTGCTGCGGCGTGTTGATGACAACTTCGTAGCCACCGGACAGCAGCTGCTTTTTCACATCCTCTCTGGACGCTGCGCTATGTATGGCTGAGTTCAATCGGCTCACCACTTCGGGCGCGGCGCCTCGCGGAGCGAGCACGCCAAACCACGTTTCGGCAGAGAAACCGGGCAGGTGTTCCGCGATGGCAGGAACTTGTGGGAGCTCCGAAGACCGTCTCGGGGCAGCGACCCCCAGAGCCCGCAGCTTGTCGACCTTTATGTGCGGCAGCGCTGCTCCCAGACCGGCGAACATCATCGGCACGTGGCCGCCCAGTACGTCGATCGTCGCTGGTGCCGCGCCCTTGTACGGAACGTGCACGATGTCGACCTTGGCCATGTACTTGAAGAGTTCTCCGGCAAGATGAGGAGCGCCGCCAGTTCCGGAGGACGCGTAACTCAGGCTTTCGGGTCGTTGCTTGGCCAGAAGAATCAATTCCTTGATCGAGCGCACGGGAAGCGAAGGGTGTACGACCAGAACGTTCGGTCCGACGGCGGCAAGCGAGATCGGTGCGAAGCTTGCGATCGGATCGTAGGGCAGCTTCGCGAACATGCTCGGATTGATCGCAAGGGTGCCCGTGATGCCGATGACTACAGTGTGACCATCGGGTGCCGCTCTTGCGGCCAGTTCCATCCCGATGATGCCGCTGCCACCGGGACGATTCTCGATCACGATCTGCTGACCGAGCTGCTCGCTCATGGACGGCGCCAACACGCGGGCGACCATGTCGGCGCCTCCGCCGGGCGGAAAAGGGACCACCACCCGGACGGGTTTCGTTGGGAAACTTTGCGCCCAAGCAGCACATGACATCAGCGAAAAAAGAACGGCAGGAAACGAACGCAGCGCGGATCGATTTCTCAATGGGTCCTCCGTGGGAAAAGGCGATGGTTGCTCGGG